>NZ_CP090975.1:0-112500 GCF_021513215.1 Suttonella sp. R2A3
AGGTGAAGTGAATCCTTGGGTGCTCGCGGCTGCGCATTTGTGTGGTGTTAATGAAGTCTGGCAATTAGGCGGCGCGCATGCTGTCGCAGCGCTTGCCTATGGTACGCAAACGATTCAACCGGTGGATAAGATTACCGGTCCTGGTAACCAATATGTGGCTGAGGCGAAACGAGCCGTTTTTGGCCAAGTCGGTATTGATATGATCGCCGGACCTTCAGAAGTGGTGGTGTTTGCTGATGATAACGCCGATCCTCGCTGGGTGGTCGCTGATTTATTCGCCCAAGCTGAACACGATGAAATGGCGCAGTCTATTTTAGTCACCACTAGCGTGAAGCTGGCTGATGCGGTTGATGGGCTACTTGATGAGATGCTTGCTGAGCAACCTCGTGTGGCAGTGATTCAAGCTGCGTTAAATGCCCGTGGGGCAACGGTTATTGCTCGTGATCAAGCACAAGCGATTGAGATTGTGAACCGAATTGCCCCTGAGCATTTGGAATTAATGCTCAGCGACGCTGAGTTGGTGAGCCAAAAAATCCGCCATGCAGGCGCAATTTTTGTCGGCGCACGCTCCAATGAAGTATTTGGCGATTACTGCGCCGGCCCTAACCATGTTCTACCAACCTCGGGTACGGCGCGCTTTGCCTCACCACTTGGGGTGTATGATTTCCAAAAGCGCAGTACGTTGTTGCAACTTTCTGATGAAGGGGCGGCGAACCTTGCGCCCATTGCTGCCCATTTGGCTGATGGTGAAGGGCTGTTTGCGCATGCTTTGTCAGCGCGCCTACGGGGAGATAAGCAATGAGCGCACAAGATTGGATAAAACCGCATGTGCAGGCGATGCAGGCTTATCATGTGGCCGATTTGCCGGAAGGCACACTGCGTCTGAGCGATATGGAATGTCCGGCGGATATTGATCCTGTGTTACGTGGGCAGTGGTTGGCGTGCTTAGAACAGGTGGCGATGAACCGCTATCCGCCATCGCATCAGCGTGAGGTGGATGCAAAACTGCGTCAGCAATTTAGCATCGATGCGGCGTATCCACTGCTCTTTGGTAATGGGTCGGATGAATTTATCCAAATGATCCTCACTGCAGTCGCTGCGCCTGATCGAGTAGTGTTATCACCAACGCCAAGTTTTGTGATGTACCGTATGGTGGCAGAGCTTCTTGGGATGCGCTATGTAGGGGGGCACTTCAGCGGGCGGATTTTTCACTCGATTTGTCAGCGATGCTGGCAGCGATTGAGAAAGAACAACCCGCAGTGGTGTTTCTCGCCGATCCGAATAACCCAACCGGTAACGCGCTTGATGCAGAAGCGATTCGCGCAATTGTTGCGGCAGCGCCGGGTCTGGTGGTGCTCGATGAGGCCTATGGCCCGTACAGTGAGAGCAGTAGTGCCGAGTTATTGACAGAATACGATAATCTCGTGGTGATGCGCACGTTGTCGAAAATGGGTTTTGCTGGCTTGCGTTTTGGCTATTTATTTGGGCCAGCGGCATGGATGAATGAGTTTGCTAAGGTCAAACCACCTTATAACGTGAATGTGTTGACCCTTGCGAGCATTGATTTTGCGCTCGAGCATTTTACCTTTACCGAAGCACAAACCGCGATGATCTGTCGCGAACGTGAGCGGATGTTTGCAGAGTACCAAAAGCTCGATGGGGTGAAAGTATGGCCGTCGCAGGCGAATTTCCTCCTAATGCGTGTGAATGATGCAAACGCTGCCCAGCAGGCGCTGTTAGCGCGTGGCATCTGGGTGAAAAGTGTGTCGCACGTTGATCCGATGTTGGAAAACTGTTTACGCATTACGATCAGTAACGCGCAGGAAAATGACCGTTGTCTGATGGCGCTACGTGAGGCGTTAGCCGATGGTTAAACGCGATGAATTGCTAGCGTATTTAGATGACTTTTTGGATGTCAGCGCATTTCGTGATTATTCGCCAAATGGGCTACAAGTCTCTGGGACATCAGAGATTAAGCGCGTTTTTGCAGCGGTGACCGCTTCAAAAGAGGCCATTGACGAGGCGGTGGCCTGGCAGGCGGATGCGATTTTAGTGCACCATGGCTATTTTTGGAAAGGTGAAGATCCGCGGGTGATTGGCATGAAGCGTGATCGGCTGGCAACGCTGTTACGCCACGATATTAATCTGCTCGCCTATCATTTGCCGCTCGATCAGCATCCGGATTTAGGCAATAACCGCCTCTTTGGTGACATGCTTGGGGCAAGCAATATGTACCAATCGGTTGTGGAGCCTTTGATTTGGCATGGCGAATGTGCGCCGCGAAGCCTTGAGGCAATTGTTGGTCATGTACAGGCCAAGATGGCTTCTGAAACCTTTTATTACGTCAAAGCACCAAACAACGATGAGATTACACGGATAGCGTGGTGTACGGGTGCGGCGCATGATTTTCTCGTGCAGGCTGCCGCAGAAGGGGCGCAACTTTTTATCAGCGGTGAATACGCAGAACGCACCTTCCATGAAGCTCGCGAGTCTGACTGTCATTTTATTGGCTGCGGACATCATGTGAGTGAGCGAGCAGGCATTGATGCGCTGCGACAAACGCTAGAAAAGGAATTTTCGCTCGAAACGACGTTTTTTGACGATAAAAACCCATTTTGATTCATTGATGGATTAATCAATTATTGGTGATAGTAAATTGTTTTTATTGAATTTAATGGATGTTAGATTAATAAAAATTTGATAAAGATGTCAATCTGTTTATAATACCCGCAAGGCAATAACGCCGTATTGATCATTGCAATCGATGCGCGGAGAACAAGTTCATGAGCAATGTAGAAGCAAACCTGAAGCCGGCATTCGAGCCGGGTATGAATCCGGATAACCCCGGAAGACGCAAAATGTTGATTGCTGCCAGTACTGGCGTTTCAGCAGTCGGTGCAGCCTTTGTCGCTGTGCCATTCCTTTCATCTTGGTTACCGAGTGAGCGCGCAAAAGCGATTGGTGCGCCTGTAGCGGTAGATATCACCAAACTTAAGCCGGGCGCGATGCAAACCACGCTTTGGCAAGGTAAGGTGGTGTTTGTGCTGCGTCGTACCGAAGAGATGTTAGGCACACTGTCACAACTTGATGATGTGTTACGTGATCCAAATTCTGATGAATCCCTGCAACCAGAATTCGCCAAAAACGAAGCGCGTGCACAACGTGATGATGTGATGGTGATGTTAGGGATTTGTACGCACCTAGGCTGTGCGCCATTATTACAAACCGCTGAAGAAGGGCGTAGCGCGCGTGGCGATAGCGCTTGGCTGGGCGGCTTCTTCTGTCCTTGTCATGGTTCGAAATTCGATTATGCCGGACGGGTGTATAAAGGTGTGCCGGCGCCAACGAACTTAGTTGTTCCACCGTATCAGTTTGATGGTGAGAATGTCGTGGTTGTTGGTGCAGAAAGTGAGGGAGGTGCATAATGGCAAATCCATACAAAACAACCGGCATACTTGGCTGGATTGATGATCGTTTCCCGTTAACCGTTTTATGGAATGATCATTTGGCACGTTACTACGCACCAAAAAACTTCAACTTTTGGTACTACTTTGGCTCATTAGCAATCCTGGTTCTGGTTAACCAGATTCTGACCGGGGTGTGGTTGGCGATGTTCTACAAGCCAAGCGCTGCTGAAGCTTTTGCCAGCGTTGAATACATCATGCGCGATGTGAAATTCGGTTGGCTGATTCGTTATATGCACTCAACCGGGGCATCGTTCTTCTTTATTGTCGTGTATCTGCACATGTTCCGCGGCGTTCTTTATGGTTCGTACCGTAAACCGCGTGAGCTGGTCTGGGTATTCGGCGCATTAATCTTCCTGTGCTTGATGGCTGAAGCCTTTATGGGCTATGTGCTGCCTTGGGGACAAACTTCTCTGTGGGGCGCGAAGGTTATTATTTCGCTGTTTAGTGCGATTCCTGTGATTGGCGATCCGATCGTTACCTTCATTCAAGGCGACTTCTATATCTCGGATGCCACTTTGAACCGCTTCTTCTCGCTACACGTGGTGTTGATTCCTTTGGTGTTGATTATGCTGGTAGCGGCGCACATCATCGCGCTTCATGAAGTCGGCTCAAACAACCCTGATGGTATTGAGATTAAAGAGTACAAAGATGACAAAGGTGTTCCACTAGATGGCATTCCTTTCCACCCGTATTACACCGTGAAAGATCTCGTTGGTGTGGGTGTGTTCTGCTTTATCTTTGCAGCGATTATTTTCTACTTACCAGAAATGGGCGGCTATTTCTTAGAGCATGCTAACTTCGAGCAAGCGAACCCTCAGGTAACCCCTGAACATGTGGCGCCAAGCTGGTATTTCGGTGCGTTCTATTCGATCTTGCGCGCGATGACCTGGGATTGGTTCGGTGTGCCGGCGAAACTCTGGGGCGTTATTGCGATGTTTGGTGCGGTGGCTATGATTTTCATCCTGCCATGGCTCGATCGTTCACCAGTGAAATCAATCCGCTATAAAGGTTGGATTACGAAGATCGCTGTTGTCATCTTTGCGATTGCCTTTGTGGTATTGACCATTTTGGGGACAAAACCACCAACTGATACGGTTAAGTTCTGGGCGCAAATTATGACAGCTGTATACTTTGCGTTTTTCTTGCTGATGCCTATTTACAGCAAGCTTGATAAAACCAAACCAGTACCGCAGCGGGTGACAAAATGAATATGAAAAGAAGTTTAATTATTCTAGCTGCAGTGTTTTCTATTGGTGCGGCTAGTGCCTCAGGTGGCTCGGCTACCTATCCGAATGAGCATTTTAACCCTGATGTAAGCAATCAGGAGTCATTGCAGCGTGGCGCAAAATACTTTGTGAACTACTGCGCGGCGTGTCACTCTGTGCAATATCAGCGCTATAACCGCCTGTTTGAAGATGCGGGAATTCCGGAAGAAGTCGGTGAAGAAAACCTGATTTTTACTGGCGCTAAAGTGCCTGAGCAGATGCATAATGCGATGACTGCTGAAAGTGGTGAGAAATGGTTTGGTAAAGCACCACCAGATTTATCACTGACAGCGCGCGCGAAAGGCAGCAACTTTATCTACAACTACCTCAACGCGTTTTACGTTGATGACTCACGCCCATTAGGGTTTAACAACTCTGTGTTCCCTGGCGCGAGCATGCCAAACCCACTTTGGCAGTTGCAAGGGCTGCAAAAGCCAGTGTATGAGAGCGAGAAACATTGTGAGCAAGTTGATGGCGAAGAAGTCTGCGAAGAAACACACACGCTTGTCGATTTTGAAAGTGTAAGCGAGGGTGAGCTTTCTTCAGAACAATACAAACAGGTGACCGCGGATCTTACTAATTTCCTGGCTTATGTGTCTGATCCTTCAGCATTAGACCGCATGAGAATAGGTCCTTGGGTGTTAATCTTTATTGTCTTTTTGACCATAATCTTTTATATTCTTAAGAAAGAGTATTGGCGAGACATTCACTGAGTAACGCATGAGTATTATGAATATTAAACGGGGAGGGCTGGCGCTGTTTGCCAGCCCTAAGCATGTAGCTAGCCATCGCATTCGCTTGATTGCGCAAGCAAAAGATTTAGAGATTGAGTCGGTTGAGGTAGATGCTGATAATATGCCGAGCGATTTGTTGGAAATTAACCCCAATGGTCGCTTGCCGCTATTGCTTGATCGTGACTTAATGCTCTATGACGAGCGCGTGATTAGCGAGTATCTTGATGAGCGATTCCCACATCCGGCATTAATGCCGATTGAAGCTAATTTGCGCGCGATGATTCGTCTGTTTTGCTATGAAATCGAGAAAAACTGGTATGGCGATGCGCATATCTTAGAGCATGGCAAACCAGCTGCGGCGCGCCGTAAAAAGCTGCAAAAGCAGTTGCGTGACAATATTTTGGTTATGTCGCCGTACTTTAAGGGGCAAAATTATTTTATTGGCAACGAGCTCAGCTTACTTGATTGTTGTGTGTTGCCGGTTTTGTGGCGTTTACAAGCGCTAGAAATTGAGTTGCCTAAAGCGGCAGCGTCAGTTCAACAATATCTCGATTTTCATGCCAAGCAGGATTATTTTCAACAATCGTTATCGGCTTATGAGCGGGGTTTGCGCGAGGCATGATGACCGACCGCAAGCCTTATTTGCTTGAAGCGATTTATTCGTGGATTGTTGATAACGACTGTACGCCGCATTTAGTGATTGCCCATCCGGGCGTCGGATGGGTCAGCGGTGTGCCAGAATCGTTATTACAAGACGAGATGTTGGTGCTCAATATCTCACCAACGGCTACCCAAAACCTGCACATTGACGATCAAGGCTGTTCGTTTGCGACCCGCTTTCAAGGAACCCCATGTGACGTGTTTGTTGCACTGCCAGCGGTTCAGGCTTTGGTGGCGCGCGAGAATGGTGAAGGCATGCATTTCATTGTTGATGAACAAGTCGCTGATGGACCTGAAAAACCCACTAACCAGGCAAAATCTTCCTCTGATAAAAGCAAATCAACCTCGCATTTAAAGATTATTAAATAGTCTGAATGGCGAGATAAATATTATATTTACTGTTTGTTACATAAGTATTTTTTGTCCTCTTGCTATTCCTCAAAGGGTATTTTTGTTTTAGAATGATTCGTCCTTCTCGTTATCAACACGTGAATTGTTAGGAGAAATCTAATGGATGCACTTTATGCGCGAATCAGCGAATTGTCTTTCGATGAATTTCAACAATTGCTCAAATTTATTGATAAAAATCGTAAAGAGCGACAAAAACTTATTTTAGATGAAGCGCAAAAAAAGTGGCGCGCCTTGATTTTGATGTTGATGGCCGACGACGCCAATCAATGACGCTAAAAAAACCTGCTAAACCAGCGAAGTACCGCCACCCCAATAATCCAACCATTACTTGGAGCGGTTATGGGCGAAAGCCTGATTGGTTTAAAGCGCATTTAAAAGATGGTGGCAAAGCCAAAGAATTGTTGATTTAATAGTTAATGATTAACGCATTAATCTGCTTGCTTATTCCATAGCAAGATTTAAGCGATATAAAGGTGATTATGGCAACGGTATTTGATCGAATTTTATCTGGGGAATTGCCCAGCGCGACAATCTATGAAGATGAGCGTATTTATGTTTTTATGGACGCTTTCCCACAAACTTTGGGACACTGCCTGATTATACCTAAGCGTGCGCAACCAGACTTATTCACCATGCCTGATGATGATTTGGCTTATATCATCCAATTCAGTAAAAAACTCGCGCATGCGTTGCGTAAAGCGTTATCTCCAGATGGGATTCGCGTGATGCAATTTAATGGTGAAGCAGCGGGGCAAAGCGTTTTTCATTATCACATGCACTTGATCCCGATGTGGCATGAGCAAAAAATGGGTGGCCATGGCGATAAAGCAGTCGCCTTAGAAGCATTACAAGCAACGGCTGATAAAATCATCGAGGTTTTAGATGTCTAATCAGGTTGCCGTTGGAATCGTTGGCGCGAGTGGTTATAGCGGCGCTGAATTACTCCGTTTATTGCTGGCACATCCTGATGTGGCGGTTAAAGTCATTACCTCCAGACAATATGCTAACCAACGCCTCGATAGTGTATTTCCGAACTTACGCGGCGTGACCACGCTGAGCTTTAGTGACCCACAAGATGCGCCGTTAACAGAATGCGATGTGGTGTTTTTTGCGACCCCTCATGGCGTGTGTATGCGCGAAGCTGCAGCGCTTATTGAGTGCGGCGTACGTATTATTGATTTTTCAGGTGACTTTCGCCTGCGTGATCCTAATGTGTTTACGCGCTGGTATGATATGGAGCACACCGCGCAAGATCTGCTCAAAGAGGCCGTTTATGGCTTACCAGAAACCCATCGTGCGGCGATTGCTAAAGCGCGCTTGGTTGCAAACCCCGGATGTTATCCAACCGCGGTGCATTTGGGCGTCAAACCACTTCTTGAAGCCGATGCCCTATTTTCTGATGACATTATTGCTGATGTTAAATCCGGGGTATCTGGTGCGGGGCGCGGCGCGAAACAAGACAACCTTGCAGCTGAAATTGAGGGCAATTTCAAGTTGTATGCCGCCTCAGGGCACCGTCATCAACCAGAAATCGAACAAGAGCTTTCTTTGCTTGCTTCACGCGAAGTGCATTGCACCTTTGTTCCGCATTTGGTACCGATGGTGCGGGGTATCGAAGCAACGCTTTATCTTTCTTTACGCGATCCATCGCTTGATGTGCATGCGCTCTTTACCCGCGCGTATGTTGATGAACCGTTTGTTGATGTGCTCCCAGAAGGCGCGCATACGCAAACACGCTATGTTCGCGGAACCAATTTTGTGCACATTAGCGTGCACCGCTCGGTCAATCGACGCACGGCGATTATATCCGTGGTCGAGGATAATTTAATTAAAGGGGCGGCCGGACAAGCCGTGCAATCGATGAATATTATGTTTGGTTTGGCCGAAACCAGCGGTTTGATGCAGCCAGCGCAAATTCCATGAGTGCAGCGTTAGCCGATTTAGGCGAGCGTTTGCCCGACCTGTTGATTATTAGTGAGGTGGCGCGTGAGGCGCCACAAACGCTTGAGGAAACGCGTCACCGACTATCTGGTGCCGCGCTCGCAGTCGTTTACCCAAGCAACAGCCAAGAAATCTCTGACATATTGCGTTGGGCAAAAGCGCACGATTTAGCGATTATTCCACAAGGTGGCGCGTCGTCGCGCAGCGCGGCAGCGCTGCCCACCGATGCGCGTAAGCATGTCGTGATGCGCTTTGATCGGCTCAATCGTTTGCGCGGGATTAATGTTGCTAATGCAACGATGGTGGTTGAAGCTGGGATGACCCTTGCTGAGGCGCAGCATTACGCAGCAGAGGCGGGGCTTTATTTACCGCTAAGCCTGGGCTCAGAGGCGTGGTGTACGATTGGTGGTTGTATTGCGCATAACGCGGGTGGGGTTAATGTGTTGCGCTATGGCAATACCCGAGATCAAGTACTGGGTTTGGAATATGTACTTGCTGATGGACGAATCGTTAATGACTGTCATGGGCTGCGTAAAAATAATACTGGCTACGCGCTGGAACCATTGATTATCGGTTCAGAAGGTACATTGGCCGTGGTCAGCGCGGCAACCCTCAAATTAGCGCCAGCTGAGCGCAGTAGTTTAAGCGTTCTGATTCATCTCTCCGATATGGATGAGGTAATCTTAGCATTGGCTAAAGCCAGAGCGCATTTTGGACAAAGCATCAGCTCGTTTGAGTTTATGGATAGTCTCTGCTTGCGTTTGGCCGCTGACGAACACCCAGAACTCGCTCGGCCGTATGATCTTGATAAACCAGGTTTTCATGTGCTGCTGCGGATTGCTGAAAATCATGAAAATACCGGTTTAACAGGGGCTATGAATGCATGGTTGAACGTGCTGCCGACCCAGCAAACTTGCTTAAGTGGTGAACGCTTATCGGAAGAAACGCTGTGGCAATGGCGGCATGCGTTAGTTGCCGCTGAAAAAAGTCAGGGGTTGGTGTTAAAACACGATATTGCGGTGCCAATTGATCAGCTAACCTGTTTTATCCGCCGTGCAGCAATGTTGGTGGCTAGGCATCTGCCGGAGGCACGCCCTTATCCATTCGGGCATGTGGGTGATGGCAATATTCATTACAATATTCTGAAACCCGTAGATGCTGATGATCAGGCGCTCGCGCCTTATCAAGAAGCGATTAGTGAAGATATTCATCAGTTGGCTGTTGAGCTTGGTGGTACGTACAGCGCTGAACATGGAATAGGCTTGTTTAAAACCGATTTGCTGGCGCGTTACACCGATCCAGCAGCTTATTCGTTGATGCAACAGATCAAGCAGGTTTTTGATCCAGAGAATCGTTTAAATCCGGGAAAATTATGGGGAGAAAGGAATGAGCGCTGAAGTGATTGACGGTAAAGCGTTTGCCGAGAAAATTCGTGAACAAGTGGGCGAAAACACGGCAGAATTTATCGCTCAAGGTGGTGTGCAGCCAGGGCTTGCAGTAGTGCTGGTTGGCAATGATCCGGCGAGTGAAGTGTATGTGGCGAATAAAAACAAACAGGCTGAAGCGGTGGGCTTTTATAGCGTTGCCCATTACCTGCCAGAAGATACCACCCAAGATGCGTTGATGGCACAAGTCGAAGCGCTGAATGCTGATCCACGTATTCATGGTATTTTGGTGCAATTGCCGCTGCCCAGCCATTTAGATAGTGATGCGGTCTTAAACGCGATTGACCCTGATAAAGATGTTGATGGTTTTCATCCGGTCAATATCGGTCGCCTATGGAGTGGGCAAAGCGCGCCTGTTCCTTGTACACCACTGGGTTGCTCATTATTGCTTAAAGAGCGCTTAGGTGATTTGGCTGGAAAAAAAGCGATCATTATTGGGCGTTCGAATATTGTTGGTAAACCGATGGCAGCGTTATTGCTTGCCGCAAATGCCACTGTGACCATTGCGCATTCTAAAACGCCTGACTTACCGGGTTTGTGTCGTGAGGCAGATATTGTTGTCGCTGCGGTAGGGCGTGCAGAGATGGTGCAAGGGGACTGGATTAAACCGGGTGCGATTGTGCTGGATGTGGGTATTAACCGTATTGAGCGTGACGGTAAGAAAAAATTGGTTGGCGATGTGGATTTTGCGAGTGCGAGTGCGATTGCAGGCGCGATTACCCCTGTGCCCGGTGGCATCGGCCCAATGACCATTGCTTGTTTGCTGCGTAATACGCTAACTTGCGCAAAAACCATCGATAATCGCCTGAACACTTGAGATTTTTATCTTAAACCAAGATAATATGATCTTTAATACTTTTTTTATATGATATGAGCCGCAGCGCGGCAGAAGGATATAGCTGATGAGTGAAGAAATCGGACTGTTTTACGGAAGTACCACAGGAATGACCGAAGATGTCGCCTTTCAAATTGAGAAAATTGCTCAAGAAGAACATGGCGTGACCTTAACGCCAATCAACATCATTGATTTGGATGATCCAAACGATATGTTTCTGTATACCCACATCATTTTAGGGATGCCGACTTGGAACTACGGCGAGTATCAAGATGATTGGGAAATGGTGGTTGATCAAATCGCCGGCACTGATTTAAACGGTAAGACGATCGCTATGTTTGGCCTTGGTGATGCAGTCGGCTATCCGGAGTATTTCTTAGACGCGATGGGGATGCTTGCTGAACAACTCGAAGCGCAAGGGGCAACCTTTGTTGGCGAGTGGCCAGCTGATGATTATAAATTCAGCGCTTCGAAAGCAATAAAGAAAAATGGCAAATTGATTGGCTTAGGCGTGGATGAAGACAGCGAGCCAGAAAAAACGACTGAGCGTCTACAAGCTTGGCTGACCTACGTTCTGCCACTGCTTGGCGCTAAATAACGCTTTAATTCAAGTTATGTAACAGAGCCAAATCGATCAGCTTGGTTTGGCTTTTCTTGTGGCTTGATCTCACGATCAGGCCTTTGTTCATTTAACGATTGATGCTCGCCACTCTAAGGCGCGTTCAATGTGTGGAGATAGCGATGGCAGCAACTCTATGGCACCGCGCGGTAGCGATTTTAACCAGTATTTACGTGCTAAGAATGCTCGGGATGTTTATGATTTTCCCAGTGTTCAGTTTGTACGCGACCCGCTTAGAAGGGGCAACGCCGGCTTTGGTTGGGGTGGCTTTAGGGGTTTATGGCCTCACCCAGGCGATGTTGCAAATCCCTTACGGTAAATTATCAGACCGCTTTGGCAGGCGACCGTTGATCGTTGTCGGCTTAGGGTTGTTTATTGTCGGGAGCGTGATCGCAGCGATGGCCGATAGCATTACGGTGATGATTATTGGTCGCACCATTCAGGGGATGGGGGCGATTTCTGCTGTCACCTTGGCTTTTGCGACGGATGTTGTGCCTAAAGAGCGTCTATCAACCGTGATGGCGATCATTGGCGGCAGTATCGGGATGGCATTTGTGCTGTCGTTGATTATCGGGCCATTAATTGCTCACTGGATAGGCGTTGATGGCTTGTTTTGGTTGATTGCCGGGATGACGACTTTAGCCCTGATTTCGGTTTATTTTCTACACGACAGCCGCGGACATAGTGCAAGTGATAGTGAACACACTGCAGCGAATATTGATAAACGTGGTCTATGGCAAGCCAGCGCAGCAGTATTTGTACTTCACGGCGTATTTTCGGCGACATTTTTAGTCCTGCCTTTTTTATTGGTTGGCGAAGGGCTTGATAAAAGCGTGCATTGGTGGGTCTATTTACCGGCGAACATTATCGCGATGGCGTTTATGCGGGTTAAAGCAACGCCACATCCGCTGAATTTCGCGATCAGCTTTATTATCCTGGCGATTGGTTTGGCGCTGATGACGCAAGGATTCTCGTTGTGGGGATTAGGCATTGCCGTAACAGTCTATTTCATTGCGTTTTATCGCTTGGAAACTGGTTTACCACATTGGGTAGCAAACGTGGCTGACCCACAATCGCGTGGTCAAGCAATGGGCATTTTTTCTACGGCGCAATTTGGCGGCAGTTTTATTGGCGCAAGCCTTGCTGGCGTACTGTGGCAGCAGATGAACTCGGAATTTAGTGTGCTGATGGCGCTGCTCGTTTGCACAGCTATCGCTGCATTAGCTTTGCTGTTTATCGGAAAAAAAGCTACACTGAATAAGCACTAAAACATGATTGGAGAACACTATGGCGCAAGGCATCAATAAAGTTATTTTAATTGGCAATTTGGGCGCAGACCCCGATATGCGCAGCATGCCGAGCGGTGATCAGGTGGCTAATTTGTCGCTGGCAACATCTGATACTTGGAACGACAAGCAAACCGGTGAAAAAAAGAGCGCACCGAATGGCATCGCGTGGTGGCGTTTCGTAAATTAGCCGAAATTATTGGTCAATATTGCCGTAAGGGCAGTAAATTATACGTTGAAGGACGCTTGCAAACCCGCAAGTGGACCGATCAAAACGGCGTTGATAAATACAGCACAGAAATCATCGCAGAAAACATTCAAATGCTCGATTCGCGCAGCGGCGGCAGTGAATCGTTTAGCGGCCCAGGTGCGGGGCAAGGCCAATCGTATGGTAATCAGCAAGGTGGCGGTCAGTATGGCAATCAACCCGCGCAACCAAACAACAACCAAAAACCTTACGGTCCAGAGATCGATCAATCAGGCTTTGATGACGACGATATTCCGTTTTAATTAAGCGATCCTATATGCTGGCAAACTAGCAAAATGAACCCTTGATTATTCAAGGGTTTTTCTACATCAAAGGTTTTCTGATTAACACTTATCAAAACAAAAATGTGTTCGGTATCACCTGATACCCCGTAAGCTAATCATTTGATTCTCTAGTTTTTCGAAACTATCGTGGCAGGCTCTATATAGTTCCTCAGGTTGCATAGATTGGTAGGGCTCTGAAATCAATCCATTGAGCAAAATGGATTTGCTATGTCTGATTCTGGTGTCGGCAATGTAGCTTTCAATCGATTAAAACTTTAATGATCTTCATGATATAGGATATTGAAGGAACAAAGCTGCGGAAAGAAACACATGGAGTTATAGTTTGGAATACAGTTATGTACCTACCATGCAAGAGAAGTCCAGTCACTAGGTTTAGTAAAGAGGAGGAAGTAGCGTAGACTCATTTTTTATCTCCCTTGGTAGTAAATTTTCCTTTATCACACCTTTTTTGAAAATTGATTTCTTAGTACCTTTTTGTAGGTACTCAATTACACCAACAAGCTCTTTTGAAAAATCAATTACTATCAGCTCTTTATATGGTCGTGAAAGAGTATAAGTCACATTATAACCCTTTATTCTATATCTAAATTTAGGTCCACTTATCCATCCTTCCTTAAAACGCTCCTCTTTTGTAAATGAGCCATAATCTTCCGATTCTAAGGGAGTCAAGCGACTTGCTAGTTCGTGAATTGAGTAGTTTTCACCTGTATCCTCAATTTCAATGAAAATTTCGTTATTTAAGCCGGACATATATATAGGCTTGTTGGGATCCGCATTAATATTTTCTTTTGCCCATTCAGCGTCAATAAGTGGCTCAAATTCAGTAATGATGGCGGGCATACGAAGAACCGCATCTGATGAATAGTCTTGATGTATGGCTTTCCATCAATATCTTGCCAATCTGAATCGTTCTGCTCTCGAACTACTAGAAGGTCAATTCGATTGTGTTTTGCTTTATCTTCCGCGCCGGATTGATAGCCTTTTTTTGTGGCAAAAACAGCTTTCAAATCAGGAATATCTCTGATTTTTCCGATTAGCTCATCTATTCTCCCCACTGATACCCGAGATTTGTAGTCCTTGCACTCAATAACGGTTTTATATGTTATTCCGGCTAGTTCGTACTCCCAGTAAAGATCAAACTCCCTTTTAATACCGCAAGAGTCAAGAATTTTCTTGTTTAACTGAACCTTAATATTCTTTTGTTCAGTGATACTTTCGGCATCAAGCAACGCTTGCTGGAGCTGCGCTACGAATTGCTCGTAATTTTTACCATCATTATTCAACATGTGGGACTCCATATAGTGATAAACACTTTTGAGTGTGCGGCCTGCAAAGGATGGATCCTAAGATTGTTAAGATTTTTAATCTTTGATTTTGATCGTTAGGTGTCAGCGGTTAAACCGCTCTGATCGTAATGCCACGCGCTTGCATATATGCTTTAGCTTCAGCGATGCTGTATTCGCCAAAGTGGAAAATGCTCGCAGCGAGCACCGCGTCGCAGCGGCCCTCGAGTACGCCATCGACCAGATGTTGCAAATTGCCTACGCCACCAGAGGCAATGAGTGGGATAGTGACGTTGTTACTGATGGTTGCGAGCAGTCGGTTATCAAAACCACGGCGTGTGCCATCGCGATCCATGCTGGTCACCAATAATTCCCCAGCGCCATAATCGGCCATGCGTTTTGCCCATTCCACCGCATCAATGTCAGTACGGTTGCGTCCACCGTGGGTGTAAATATGCCAGCTGTGGGTGGCGGTTTGTTTGGCATCAATCGCCACCACGATACATTGATTGCCAAAATGCTCACTCGCCTCACGAACAAATTCCGGATTTTTTACAGCCGCGCTATTAATCGCCACCTTATCAGCGCCCGCGTTGAGCAGGCGGCGAATGTCTTCAATCGTGCGTACGCCGCCACCGACGGTCAGCGGAATAAAGACTTGAGAGGCGACTTCTTCGACCATATGCAGGGTGGTGTCGCGTTGATCCGATGAGGCGGTAATATCGAGAAAAGTTATCTCATCAGCGCCTTCATCGTTATAGCGTTTAGCCGTTTCCACTGGATCACCGGCATCGCGGATATTAACGAAGTTGGTGCCTTTAACAACCCGGCCGTTATCGACATCAAGACAGGGAATAATGCGTTTACATAGTGCCATAAAGGTTAATCCTTGGGGTTAAGCCAATGCGCGAGGAAGCCATCAAGCCAGGTGCTAATTGGGCCTTCTAATTTGTGGTAATAGCGGTATTGTGCGCTAGCCATTTGCGCACCCGGATGGGCAAGCTCTTTCGCATCGCGCTGATGCCACATATCGATCTGTGCTTTGGTGGCTTCAGGATGAAATTGAAACCCATAAGCATGATTTCCTAGACGGAAGGCCTGGTTGGGATATAGGTCACTGGCAGCGAGCTTAACGGCCGTGTCGGGTAGGGTAAACCCTTCGTTATGCCATTGGAAAAATCGCTCAGGCATATTGGCAAAAATATCCAAGAAGCCATCAACGGTGGGGTAAATATGATAATAGCCAATTTCTGTCATACGCTCTGGATGACGGGTGACTTGACCACCAAAACTCATTGCCAGCAATTGTGCGCCTAAACAAATCCCTAAAAATGGTTTTTTGGCTTCAACACAGGCACGAATCCACAGCAGTTCTTGCAAGAGTTCCGGGAGATCTTCGTGATCATTGGCGCTCATTTTGCCGCCAAAGACAATTACTGCGTCAAAGGCGTCTAGTTCTGGCAATTCGTCGCCATTTAATGGACACACGCACTGAATCTCATGGCCTTGGGCACTAAGACGCTCACCAATTAACCCACTGCTACCGCGAGGGTTGTGTAACACAAAAACCAGACGCAAGCGTTTCGACATATTAGCAAGCTTTAACCAGTAACGCTGTGCCCATGCCGCCGCCAATACACAAAGATGCTAAGCCTAACTGTTGCCCATCACGACGTAGCCCATAAATGAGTGTGGTGATTATGCGGTTGCCTGAGCAACCAATTGGGTGCCCTAAGGCGATTGCGCCACCAGTCGGGTTGGTCTTGTCCATTAATAACCCTGCGTCATACTCATGCTGACTGCTGAGTTCATAAAGAACGCCAAGCGATTGTGCAGCAAAGGCTTCGTTGAGTTCAATACGCTCAATATCGGCGAAATGGTAGGCGCTGCGCTCAAGCGCCTGAGCAATTGCTGGAATTGGCCCCATGCCCATCATCGCTGGATCAACCCCGCCTTGACCAGTGCTGATCACTTCTGCGAGCGGGGTTAAGCCAAAGCGCTTAAGCGCGTCTTCTGAAACCAGTATGATCGCAGAGGCGCCATCGTTAAGCCCAGAGGAATTACCAGCGGTAACGGTGCCATCGTCTTTAAACGCTGGCGAGAGGGTGGCTAGTTTGTCTAAGCTAGTGTTAGCGCGCACATGCTCGTCTTGGTCAAAGATGCCATGTTCTCTGCCACGAACGACATCTAGCGCAACGATTTCTTCTTCAAAACAGCCGCTTTCAATCGCTTGTTGTGCTTTTTGTTGTGATTGCAGGGCGAACTCGTCTTGTTCGTTGCGGCTGATGTTGTACACCTGGGCGATATTTTCTGCGGTAATGCCCATGTGATACTGATTAAAAGCATCAGTGAGTCCGTCGCTCAAGATGGTGTCGGCTAATTGAAGGTTACCCATTTTGTGTCCGCGTCGCGTTTTGCCCGGTAGTGCGAAAGCGGCATTACTCATCGATTCTGTACCAACTGTCAGCACAACCTCGGCATCGCCAGCTTTAATGTGCGCGCAGGCATCGAGCACAGCCTTCATCCCAGAACCACAAATCATATTAAGCGTATAAGCGGGCACATCATGTGGCAGGCCAGCGCCAATTGCGACTTGTCGGCCAACGCCCATGCCGAGACCTGCGGAGAGGACATTACCCACAATCACTTCATCGACATCTTCCGCGCGGACGCCACTTTGTGCCAGTGCGGATTTAGCGGTCTCCACACCAAGTGTGACAGCACTATGGTTCGCGAGAGTGCCTTGAAAACTGCCAATGGCGGTACGTTTCGCGGCGACGATGAAAATCTTTTGACTCATGGCTGCTCCTTAAAGATCGGACGAAAAATTAAGCATAGGACATCTAAGCACGCTCTGCAATAACTAATCGCAACAAGTCGTAGGCTTATCGTGTCAAGCGCATGCTAGGCGTTAGCTCGTGAGACGATCTCGCCCATCAAAAAAACGACGCTGGTGTAATCATGGGCGTCATCATTTTCATTATGATTAACTACGGCCTGATCTATATCCTTATTGGCAATACATT
The DNA here is from genome assembly GCF_021513215.1 of Suttonella sp. R2A3. Lineage (NCBI taxonomy): Bacteria > Pseudomonadati > Pseudomonadota > Gammaproteobacteria > Cardiobacteriales > Cardiobacteriaceae > Suttonella > Suttonella sp. R2A3. The sequence continues at coordinate 17,525 of NZ_CP090975.1, forward strand.
AACAAGGGTTCTATTATCATCTTCGTCGTGGCGATTGACTCATTAAAGTATGCACGTAAAAAGTAATCTATAAAACCTTTTCTTAATCAAAACCCTTAGGTTAAACCCTAAAGTTTTTTATTTGTTTGTCATCTGTTCGTCATAAAACAGTAACAATTACTGTTTCTAATAAGCAATTTTTAGAACTCAGTAATTTATGACTTATCTTGATGTGCGCGCGCTCAATAAACGTTGGCAGGCAACTACCGCTGTTGATGATGTGAGTTTTTCACTCAATGAGAATCAATTTACTGCCTTGTTAGGCCCATCGGGCTGCGGTAAATCAACCACTTTGAATATGATTGCTGGATTGGAAGAACCAACATCTGGTGAGGTGTGGATTGGTGGAGAGAATGTGACCTATAAGCCACCTGGTATGCGTGGGATTTCTATGGTGTTTCAATCGTATGCTTTATTTCCCCACCTTAGTGTAGTGGAAAATATTGTATTTGGGTTGAAAGCACGCAAAGTAGCGAGAGAGGAGCGCGAGCGACGTTTAAAATCAGTGTTAGAACTGGTTAATCTTGGTGCAGTCACCCACCATAAACCTGCGCAGTTATCGGGTGGGCAATGTCAGCGCGTGGCGTTGGCGCGCGCGATTGTCTCACAAGCGCCGTTGTGTTTGATGGACGAACCGTTATCAAATCTTGATGCGAAACTGCGTCAGGAAATGCGTAGCGAAATTCGTGCTTTGCAGCAGCAGTTAGGTTTAGCAGTGCTGTATGTGACGCATGATCAAATTGAAGCAATGAGCATGGCAGATGAGATTATTTTGCTCAACAGTGGGCGCATTGCCCAACAAGGCGCGCCGCATGAATTGTACAACACCCCAGAAAATTTATTTACGGCTGGATTTATTGGTCATCCACCGATGAATATATTAATCAGTGAACACCCGCAGATACTCCTTGGGGTACGCCCAGAACATATTAGTTTGTGCGCAGCAAATGATGGTTATGCAGTGCGGGTGATTCATAGTGATTACCACGGCGCAGATACGTTAATTAGCGTAGCGCTTGGAGAGCAAACGCTGAAAGTCAGCCTACAGGGGCATCATAGATTGCAGGTCGGCGAAATGCTCACCATTGTTTGGCAAGCCGAACACGAACATTATTTTTATTGCGACAGTGGCAAACGAGCCGCAGAGACACACCGTTTTTTTCCACTCATCTCACAAGAGGTAATCACATGTTAAAGAAACTCATTCTAGGTGGCATCATCGCCACAGGTTTGCAATTGGCTCATGCTGCTACGCAGCTAACGATGTATTATCCTGTGGCAGTCGGTGGCCCATTGACCAAAGTAGTCGATGGGTTGGTCGCTGATTTTGAAGCAGCATACCCTGATATTAATGTACAGGCGATTTATGCCGGTAATTACAATGATGCGCGGGTGAAAGCGCTTGCTGCGCTAAAAAGTGGCGAGCCGGCGCAGTTATCAGTCATGTTTTCAATTGATTTGCATGAGTTGCGTGATTTAGACGCGATTATTGCCTTTGATGATGTTGTTGAAACGGACGAAGAACGTGCATGGTTAAATGGGTTCTATCCGGCATTGATGGAAAATAGTCAAGCTGATGGCAAAACGTGGGGTATTCCTTTTCAGCGATCGACTATCGTCATGTATTACAACAAAGACTTATTTAAAGCTGCCGGACTTGACCCTGAAACCCCACCGCAAACCTGGGATGATTTGGTTCGTATGGGCAAGCAACTCACCAAAGCTGACGGTAGCCAATGGGGTGTGATGATTCCTTCAACTGGCTATCCCTATTGGATGTTCGGTGCATTGGCTAAGCAGAATGGCGAAGTATTGATGAATCAAGCAGGCAACGAAACATATTTTAATCAGCCGGCGGTAATCGAGGCACTGCAATATTGGCAGTCTTTGGGCGCAGAACATAAAATCATGCCTCAAGGTGCGATTGAATGGGGCACATTACGCCAAAACTTTCTTGATCAGAAAACCGCGATTATGTGGCACTCCACTGGTAATTTAACGGCAGTGAAAGACAATGCCAGTTTTGATTTTGGTATGGCGATGTTGCCTAAGAACAAAGAATATGGTTCACCGACAGGTGGCGGTAATTTTTACCTGTTTAAACAATCTACGCCTGAAGAACGACGAGCAGCGCTGACCTTTATTCGTTATATGACCTCGCCGGAGCAAGCGGCGCAATGGAGTATTGCTACAGGTTATATGGGTGTTAGTCCAGAGGCGTATGAAACTAAAGCACTGCAAGGTTATGTGCAAGATTTTTCGCCAGCAGCAGTGGCGCGTGATCAGCTTGAATACGCCACGGCAGAGCTTGCGACGCATCAAGCCGGACGCGTGCGTAAGTTGCTTGATGATGCCATCCAAGCAACGCTTACGGGACAGCAAAATGCGCAAGAAGCACTCAATGCTGCGCAAAAACAAGCAGATCGGGTGCTTAAGCCGTACCAATAATATCGGCACGGTTAAAATCGCTAATAACAAATATCATTTATGAGTAAATTTAAAACGATTAAACTCTATGCCAAATCTATGATTCGGCATAGAGAAGTTTGTTGTGCAACACACGTAATTAGCGTCCATAAAAAATATGAAGGAGCTGGTTATTAAGTTGGTATTGGAAGCATCCAACCATCTATTTCCTAATCGTGATGACACATAATCGTAATTTTTCTGCTTGGTTCTTGATGTTACCTGCGTTGGTGCTGTTGTTTGGTTTTACTTATTTGCCGACAATCAAAACTCTGTGGTATAGCTTTTTTGTCAATGTGCCGGGCGTTCAGCCGCAGGCGAGCTTGGACAATTATCGCTATCTATTTGATGATGAGGTACTGTGGCAGGTATTGAAAAACAACATCATTTACACAGCAATTACCGTACCAACTTCAATCATTTTGGCGTTGCTGATGGCGTTATGGGTCAATGCCAAGTTGCGTGGACGTGGGATATTGCGCTTAGCGTATTTCACGCCAACGATCCTGCCGATGATTGCGGTCGCCAATATCTGGCTGTTTTTTTACAGTCCAGAAATTGGTTTGCTCAACCAACTGCTCGCTTTCTTTGGTTACGATGGCTATAACTGGCTCGGGGATCCTAATTTGGCGTTGTATAGTTTAATGGCAATGACGGTATGGAAAGAGGCAGGCTTTTTCATGATTTTTTATCTTGCCGCTTTGCAGAATATTAATACAACGCTATATCAAGCCTGTGCAATTGAAGGTGCGGGACGATGCTATCAATTTCGCCGCGTTGTTTTCCCTTTACTAATGCCAACCACACTGTTTGTGCTGGTCAATGCGGTGTTAAATGCGTTTAAGTTGGTCGATCATTTATTTATTCTTACCAAAGGCGGACCGAATAACGCCAGTAATTTATTGCTCTATTATATTTACGAAACGGCGTTTAGTTTTCTGGATAATAGTTATGCTGCAGTGTTGACCGTGGTCATGCTGTTGATTTTATTGGTACTCGCGGTGGTGCAATTCGGGGTGCTGGAAAAACGGGTACATTACCGATGAATGTGCGTACCTTTTTTTCCACTGCTTCGGCATGGCTGCTCGCGTTATTGTGGATTTCGCCACTACTTTATGCTTTTTGGGCGGCGTTTCATCCTTCTGAATATGCAACACAATTCTCGTTGAGCGCACCATTCACATTTGAGCAATTTGAACGTGCCTGGCAACAAGCACCATTCATGCGTTATATGCTTAATACAATAATTATCACGCTACTGATTTTGGCGTGCCAATTGGTGGTATGTACATTGGCAGCTTATGCACTGGCGAGGATGCGTTTTCGTGGTCGAGGAGTAGTATTCGCGTTGATTTTGTTGCAATTGATGGTTGTGCCGGAAATCCTTATTGTTGAGAACTACCAAACACTCGCTAGCCTCAGTATCATTGATACTTATTGGGCGGTAGGATTACCGTATTTTGCCAGTGCATTTGGTATTTTCTTGTTGCGGCAAACCTTTATGACTGTGCCGCAGGATTTGGAAAATGCTGCGAAAATTGAAGGCTGTGGCTTGTTGCGCATTATTTGGTCGGTGTATGTTCCCCTTGCTAAACCGACTTATTTTGCTTATGCGCTGGTATCTATCAGCTATCATTGGAATAATTTTCTCTGGCCGTTGGTGATTACTAATACCTCCAGCAGTCGTCCGCTCACCGTTGGGCTTGCTATTTTTGGTGCGCCGGAATCCGGTGTGGATTGGTCGGTTATTTGCGCGGGTACGCTGATTTCTATTGCACCATTGCTTATCGTGTTTCTCATTTTCCAACGTCACTTTGTACAGTCTTTCATGCAAGCAGGGATTAAGTAACCAATAAGCGGCTGCGCTGATCAAAAAAGCGACGCTGAATACGCAGGGTGATGATCATGCACCCTAAAGCGCTACCGGCGGCAATCATAAACATGGTCAGTATTTGATAACGAACCGCCTGAGTGGGATCAGCACCGGCAAGAATTTGTCCGGTCATCATCCCAGGAAGGCTGACTAAGCCAACAACCGTCATCGAGTTAATCGTTGGCATCATGCCGAGGGTGATAGCGCGTCGTGCCTGTTCGCGACATGCTTCCCATGGTGTGGCGCCTAGCGCTAGGGCGTTATTGATGTGTGCTTTTTTGTCATGAAGGGCGTCGATTAAGTGCTCCATTGTTAGTGAAATACCGGTTAAGGCGTTACCAAGAATCAGCCCTAATAGGGGGATGATGTATTGTGGCTGATACCAAGGATCGAGCTGTAGGATCAGCCAAACCACAACCAATGCCACACTCCAGCAGGAAATCATCAGCGCTAATAAGCTATCCCAAAGCAGTCCGCGATAAGGTGTACTGATTCGGTTACGCGCGGCCCAAGCGGCAATCAATGTCATTAGGCACAATAAGGCAATAATCGGTGCGACATGGGTTTGTGCAAAAATCCAGCTGAGTGCGAGGCCAATCAGACTGAGTTGAATGACGGTGCGCAGTGTCGCAATAATCAGCGCTTTTTCCAGCTTGAGTGAGAGGGTTAAAGAAATGATCAAGCTGAGCGCAATCAGTAAAGCAGCAATCAAGAGATCGCTGAGGCTTAATGAGATAGCAGAGAAGGTATTCATGGTTCGGTGATGAGGTGTTGTTGCTGCATGAGCCATTGCCGCGTGGCAATTCGTGTGCATTGATTCGCATCGTGAGAGATCCAAAGTAGCGCACGGTCGGATTGCGTGTGTAGCCATTGCTGCATCAATGCTTCAAATTGCTCAGTGCTTGAAGTATCTAACGCGGCGGTTGGTTCGTCGAGTAATACCACTTTAGGGTTAAGCTGTAGGGCGCGCAGTACATGAATGATATGACGCTCACCACCTGAGAGTTCGCTAATCGGTTGATTAAGTAGCTTATCGGATTTGCCGAGCTGCTCTAGCCAATGAACCACTTGTGACCGGTCATAATCAAGGTGGCTGTTCGCGCGGTAAGTAAAGGGTTCACGCAGTGCATCTTCAACGTGCCCCTGACTAAAGCTGGCTTGTTGGCTGGTATAAAGGATCATTTGTCGCCAATGACTTGGCTGACAGCTTGTATAATCTTGATCTTGGTAACCTAATGCACTAAAAGAACATTGATCAATCCCAGCCAGTGCACGCCACAATAGGCTTTTGCCACTTCCTGATGCACCTTGAAGCACGACGCAATCGCCTGAGTAAACGCTGGCGCTGCTTGGTGCAAGCAGGTTGGTGCGCTGAAGGTTTTCCCAGTAGAGCAGTGGTGAGGCCATGGATTTCTCATTGAAGCATCTGCAGCTTATATAACCAGTGGTTATAGCACTATGTCAAGGTGTTGTTAGACGCATCGAGCTCTGGGGCGGATAATGGCCGCTTTTGACACTTTGGGATAGAGAATGACAGTTTTGTGGTTGTTGGCTTTTACGGCATTACTTTATGGTTTGGCGCGTTGGCATCGTGGCTCGGCTTCTTTGAGTCGTGTGGTGTTGGTTGGTTTGGTTTTGGGCTTGGCTTATGGCTGGTTATTGGCCACCGTACATAGCGATGCCAAACTCGCGCTTGATTGGATCAATATTGTCGGTAATGGCTACGTCAGTTTGCTGAAAATGATTGCCATGCCATTGGTGTTTATTTCTATTTTAGCCGCGGTTGCTAAAGTAGAACGTGCTTCGATGATTGGCACCATCAGCTTTCTTGTGATTGCTGTCTTGCTCGCAACCACTGCTATTGCGGCATTAGATGGTGCGATTATTGCCAATCTATTTGGTTTGGATGCTTCATCTTTAGTCGCCGGCGATGCGGAGATTGCTCGTGGACAAAGTATGCTTGCGCGCCAAGGTGAGGTGGCAAACCTAACCATCCCGAGCCTCTTACAAAGCTTTATTCCCAACAATATTACCGCAACGTTTGCTGGGTTAAGCGATACAGCGATGATTTCTGCGGTACTGATTGCCTCTTTAATAGGGATCGCGGCGCTACAGGTTAAAAAACGTGATGCTGAGCAGGGCGCGCGCATTGTTGCCGCGATTGATACTTTACAACATTGGGTGATGGCATTGGTGCGCCTGGTGATTGCGCTGACTCCGTATGGTGTGGCTGCGCTGATGGTGAAAGTGATGGTGGTCACCGATGCCACAGCGATCTGGCAGCTGGCTAAATTCTTGCTCGCCTCGTATGTGGCTTTAGCGATTATGCTGGGTGTTCATGCGCTGATTTTGTTATTGGCTGGCCGTTCACCGCTTGAGTTTTTCCGTAAAGCCTGGCCGGTACTCACTTTTGCGTTTACCTCGCGTAGTTCAGCCGCCACGATTCCGCTGAATATTGATGCGCAGATTCGCTCGCTCAAAGTTGCGCCAACGATTGCCAATTTCTCTGCGTCTTTTGGCGCAACGATTGGTCAAAATGGCTGTGCGGGAGTGTATCCGGCGATGTTAGCGATGATGATCGCGCCAACAATGGGCATTGATCCTTGGTCGATTTCCTTTATTGCCTCAGTGGTAGCAGTGTCGGTGATTGCGTCATTTGGTGTGGCTGGTGTTGGCGGCGGCGCGACCTTTGCCGCGATTATTGTTCTTTCAACGCTGGGCTTGCCGATTGAGCTGGCAGGCCTGTTGATTTCTATTGAGCCACTGATTGATATGATGCGTACGGCGGTTAATGTGAATGGTGCGATGACCGCAGGGGTGGTCACGCAGCAAGTATTGGGTCGTCAGGTTACTCAGCAGCCAGAAGCAGTTGAAGGCCAAAGTGCTTAAAATAGGCTGTGGGCATTATTGAACACAGTGATACACAATAAACGGATCGCTTTGTGAGTGAAAGCTGCTCGCAAAGCGATCTTTGCTTGTTAAAAGGCTCATCCAGCTCAAAATAGCCTAAAGTCAAAGAGTAACAGCAACCCGTAATAAGAAGTCTTCTGATACTATAGAGTTTTTAAGCTTAGGAAGATGTTATGCCAAACCATCATGGGGCGTTATTGCTCGATTTTTATGAGTTGACCATGGCCAATAGCTATTTCGAGCAAGGCCGTGAAAAAGAGCACGCATGCTTCGATTATTATTTTCGCCGTGTGCCTGATGATGGTGGGTATGCAATTTTTGCCGGCTTGCAACAAGTCCTTGATTACGCACAGAACCTGCGATTTAACGATGCAGATATCGAATTTTTACGTCAAAAGGGCGCCTTTAGCGAAGGATTTCTTAACTATCTGCGCAACTTTCGCTTTAGTGGTGATATTTATGCCTTTGCTGAAGGATCGGTGGTTTTCCCAACTGAGCCGTTGTTAAGCGTTTATGCGCCGTTGATTGAATGCCAGTTGTTAGAAACCTTTTTCTTGTTGAGCTTAAACCATCAATCCTTAATTGCGACAAAAGCTGCGCGAATTGTTAGCGTTGCGGGAGGGCGACCGGTGCTCGAGTTTGGTGCGCGTCGTGCCCATGGTGGCGATGCGGCGATGCTTGGTGCGCGCGCTGCTTATATTGGTGGCGCGTCTGGGACAGCCACCACGCTCGCTGAACAACGCTATGGTATTCCTTCATTAGGCACAATGGCGCACAGCTATGTGCAAAGCTATGCCAGTGAATACGAAGCATTCGCCGCTTATGCGCAGACGTGTCCGGAAAATACCGTGTTGCTGGTTGATACGTATAACACCTTAAAATCCGGTATCCCTAATGCGATCAAAGTCCATGAGGAATTTCTTGCGCCAAACGGACATTCGCTTAAAGGGATTCGGATTGATAGTGGCGATTTAACCTATCTCAGTCAGCGCGCTCGTGACATGCTCGATGCCGCAGGGCTAACCGAGACGAAGATTACGGTCTCTAATTCCTTAGACGAATACGTGATAAAAGATCTGGTCAATCAAGGCGCGGCGATTGACGCCTTTGGGGTCGGTGAGCGTTTGATTACCGCCCGTAGCGAGCCAGTTTTTGGCGGGGTGTATAAAATTGTCGCCCAAGAACGTGACGGCAAGATGGAGCCACGGATTAAAATCAGTGAGAATGTGATTAAAACGACCACACCTGGCTTTAAGCAAGTCTATCGACTGTATGATGAGGCCAATATGGCGATTGCTGATTTGGTGACTTTGCGCGATGAGGAAGTTGATGGTAGCGAGCCATACCGATTATTTGACCCTGAGCACACTTGGAAGCACAAAATGATCAAAGATTTTACCCTACAAGCACGTCTTAACCCAGTGATTGTCCAAGGGGAGCGGATCGATGAGCAACCTGATTTAGCTCAAATTCGTGCGCACACACAGGCGGAATTAGCGCGCATCTGGCCAGAAGTGCAACGCTTGGAAAACCCACACGGCTACTATGTCGATTTATCAAAACCGCTGTGGCAGCTCAAACAAGATCTCATCAGTGAATACAGTCGGTGGTAGGTATGGATTACGAAAACGACCCCTATTTTAACGATCCAGCGCATAAGGCAGCCAATGATGTGTATAGCTTATATTTTATCGGCTGGTTGATTGGCTTTGCGGCTTTGATCATCGGCGCGATCATTGCTGAGCGTCATCGCCGGAAAAAGGAAGGCTTCATCACCAGTCATTTCGTTTTTCAGAAAACGATGGCTTGGCAATGTGCTGTTTTACTCGGTGTATGGGCGATAGCGCTGTTCGTGTATATGCATCAATTCCCTGAAGGTTGGTGGGTGATGAAATTGGGTTTGATTGTCTCAATGATGGTGTTGCTTTGGTGGTGGTTATGGCGTAATTTCTCAGGCTATCGCTTGTTAACAAAGCGTGTGGCTATTAGCAATCCCAAAACGTGGGGGAAACCACGGTAATCGCCATAGATACCTTTAAAAGGGGGCAAAAATGACGAACCATTATAATTACTGCTTGCTTGAGTTAATTAAATATAATAATCTGTAGATATTACTTTCAGTGCATAGTTTTTTTGCTGTGGTTAGCTGCGGCAGTATCAGTTCACATAATGGGAGAAAAAAATGGCAGATTTGAAGCAATGTTATGACGTGCCGGAAGCGGCTGCTGAACATGCACATATTGATGCGGCAAGCTACGACAAGCTATACGCCTATTCTATTGAGAATCCCGATGCGTTTTGGGCTGAACAAGCAGAAAAACGGCTTAGCTGGTATAAAAAATGGGATAGTGTTCATAACAGTGATTTGAATGTTGGCCGTATTCGCTGGTTTGAAGGCGCAGAATTGAACGTTGCTTATAACTGTATTGATCGCCATTTGGATGAACGTGGTAAACAAACCGCGTTTATTTTTGAACACAACCAACCGGGTAAATCGTATCGTGTGAGCTATCGTGAACTACATACTCAGGTATGTAAGTTTGCCAACGTTCTAAAAAGTATGGGCGTTAAAAAAGGCGATCGAGTATGTATTTATCTGCCGATGATCGAAGAAGCGGCGGTTGCGATGCTCGGTTGTGCACGTATTGGTGCGGTGCATTCTGTTGTATTTGGGGGCTTCTCACCAGACGCGCTGGCCAGTCGTATTGACGATGCGCAGGCGAAAGTGGTGGTGACGTCTGATGCGGGGTATCGTGGCGATAAATTTACCCACGTTAAGCGCAGCGTTGATCAGGCATTACGTAAAACCGACATTGTTGAACATGTGATTGTCGTGCAGGTCAACAAAGAAGAGATCTATTGGCAGCAGGGGCGCGATGTGTGGTATCACGATGTGATGCGTGATGCGTCTGCCGATTGTCCGTGTGAGCCGATGGATGCTGAAGATCCATTGTTTATTCTCTATACCTCTGGTTCAACCGGCACACCAAAAGGGGTGCTGCATACCACCGGTGGTTATTTGCTTTATGCCGCAACAACCTTTGATTACACCTTTGACTATCATGATGGTGAGGTGTACTGGTGTACGGCGGATGTGGGCTGGATTACTGGCCACAGCTACTGTGTTTATGGACCGCTCGCGAATGGCGCAACCTCGCTGATCTTTGGGGGCGTACCAAACTATCCAGATCCTAGTCGTTTTTGGCAGGTGGTTGATGAGCACCGAGTCAATTTATTCTATACAGCGCCAACCGCGATTCGTGCCTTGATGCGTGAAGGTAATGACTTTGTTGAAAAAACCGATCGTAGCTCTTTGCGTGTGCTTGGTACGGTTGGTGAACCGATCAACCCTGAAGCCTGGCATTGGTATTATGAAGTCGTTGGTGATGCGCGTTGTCAGATTGTTGACACCTGGTGGCAAACGGAAAATGGTGGCCATATGATCACCCCATTACCTGGTGCGACACCGCTTAAGCCGGGTTCGGCCGGTAAACCATTCTTCGGGGTGCAGCCCGCGATCTTTGATCAAGAAGGGAACGAGCTCGAAGGTAAAGCAGAAGGGGTGTTGGTCATCAAACAAGATTGGCCGGGGATGATGCGCACCGTATGGGGCGATCACGAGCGCTTTATGCAAACCTATTTAAGCACCTACCCTGGAACGTATTTCACAGGCGATGGCGCGCGTCGCGATGAAGACGGCTATTATTGGATTACCGGACGTGTGGATGATGTGCTTAACGTGTCGGGTCACCGTCTTGGAACAGCCGAGATCGAAAGCGCTTTGGTGTTGCATAATGCGGTAGCAGAAGCGGCAATTGTTGGGTATCCACATGATATTAAGGGGCAGGGTATTTACGCCTATGTCACGCTGATGAATGATGCCGAGCCTTCTGATGCACTGAAAAACGAATTGGTGAAATTCGTGCGTAAAGAAATGGGGCCAATTGTCAGCTTGGATGTCGTCCAATGGGCGCCATCGCTGCCGAAAACCCGCTCAGGGAAAATCATGCGCCGTATTTTGCGTAAAATCGCCGCGAATGAAATTGATTCATTAGGTGATACCTCAACTCTTGCAGAACCGCAGGTGGTTGAAGATCTCATAGAGAATCGAGCGAATCGCTAATTGCTAATCGCATTAAAAGCCGACAGTGACCCTGTCGGCTTTTTTGTGTTTAGGCTTATGATACTTATGATTTTATGGTATAAATAAAACCTATCGCTGCTATTTACCGGAGAATCCCATGAAACGTTGGTTATTATTGCTGGTTGCTGTGTTGAGTACACCAATAACAATAGGAGCGCCAGCTTGGGATGACGCGACACTCGAAAAATCCAAGCAGCAGGTGGCTGATGAAATCAACCAAGCGATTGCTGGGGAAAATCCATGGGAAGTTGCTGGTATTGATGTTATAGAGTTCTACAACATTCGCAGGATGATGCGCTTTGCCCATTCCCCACAGCGCTATGCTAATCTGAATAATAATTCAGAGGTATTCGTTGAAATTATTGATGGCTTGGATTTTTGGTCGTCTCAGGAACGTATCCCTTACCTCTATCAATTACAACAATCAACCAGTGGCGCTGCTTACGTCAAAAATAGTTTTTTATTGTATGAGAATATATTACGGGCAGACGAAGACAATGCACCCTATGTTTTTGCCGGATTAAGGCAGCTACAAAAACATCCACAGTGGGATAATGATCACGATGAAGATCGCTATAATGAGTTATTCCGCAATTATGGCTTTTATTTAGACGATGTTGACGTCGATCGCAGTCAGGATGCGCCGGAAATTTGTCTGCGATTTAGCTTAACTGTGCGCGGCAAGCCAGCCGAATTTTGGAAAAAATCTATTCGCATTTCCCCGGATATTACCGATAGTGGCCGTTATCAAGGTGACGTTTTGTGCTATCGAGGGGAATATCAAACCGAATATAGCTTAGACTTAGATAGCGCGCTGCAAAGTACGAACTTACTGGAATTAGGACGAGAAGAAAATCGGGTTGTCAGTAGCGGTAACCGAGATCCTATGGTTCGGTTTGCCCAGCGGGGGAAAACGCTTAACTTGGATGGTGCGCGTAATATTGCGATCAGCAGCAGCAATGTTGACCAGGTTGATGTGACATTATGGCTCATTCCTGCCAATAACCTGGCCAATTCTGACTTGACGGATGCCTTAGAAGACCCAGAGTATTATGGGAAGTTTCATGAATGGTATTATCTTAATGAACATGCCAGCAAGCTCTTCGAGGGGCATTTTAATGTTGTAGGTGAACCAAACAGTATCATCACCAGTAATTTGTCTTTTGACGAGATGGTTCCTGCCGATCAGCAGCGGGCCGGTATTTATGTGCTGCATATTAATAATGGCAGTGATGGCTATGATAGCTTACAGGTGATTGGTTTTACTGCCAGCCGTTATGGTATGACAGCGTATCGTAGTGATGATGGATTGTGGGTGGAAGTACGTGAATTAAGTACGACAAAACCAGTTAAAGGTCAAGAAGTTACGCTTTATGGGTATAACAATGCCATTCTTGGTACAGCGGTCACCGATAGCCAGGGTATGGCGCAATTTAGTCGTGCGCAAGTTCAAGGGGAGGCAGGCGACCGCCCAAGCCATGTGCTGGCGATTGATGAACAAAATCTGACCTATCTCAATGTTCGCGGTGGTGGTTTTGATTTATCGGATAAGGGGTTAGGTGGCGCTTATGATACTTCGCCACTGATGCATTGGAGTTGGATTGAGCGTGGCGTGTATCGACCTGATGATACCTTGCATGCCTTGTGGCTGATCAAAAAAGACAATCTGCAGCCTTACACAGAAACCCCATTATGGCTGAAATTACGTCGTCCTGATGGGGTGGTGGTTGAAAGCCAGGCGCTACCGGCAAATGAATTTGGCCGTTATAGCTATGAACACACCTTTAGTCCTGCGGCGAGTCAGGGTGAATGGTCATTAGAACTCATGTTGGGTAAAGATGGTGCGTTGATTAGTCGTGATAGCGTGATTGTTGATGCGATTGTGCCGCGGCAAATTGAGGCCAGCTTAGACAGCGAGCAAACGCCGCATGCCCATCAGCCATTCATGGCGCAATTGCAAGCAGATTGGTTATACGGTGCACCCGCTGAAGGGCTATTATTCAGTGGTGATTACCGTATTAATGCGACAGGTTTGGAAGATCCTGCGTGGCAGGATTGGCAAATTGGCTTGCATGATGAAAGTGTTGATCCGAGCTGGACAGATTTAGACGATGGGGAGACCAATAATGAAGGTCAGTGGTCGGTAGCGATTGATAATCTAGAGATACCTATGGTTTCCAAACCGCTGTATCTCACTATCAATGGAGACGTTAAGCCACTAAGCGGGCAGAATATTCCCGTTGAATATGGCGCACCAATTACTCGTGATGAGCCCTATATTGCGTTAAAGGTTGACGATAAGCTGGCCAGTTTTGCAGCGGTTGATGATCAAGGTGAATTACAAACAGCCAAGCTGGCGGTTGCTTTGTACCGACTCTACTACGACTATTATTGGTATCGTAGCAATGACCGTTGGTATTATCAGCGAAATGTCACGCGTGAAACGGTTAAAAACTGGGGCGTGCAACTCAATCCTGGGGAACAAGAGCAGTTAGAACTTCCCATTGATGATGGCACGTACTTGCTCGAAGCACTTGGCGAAACGCCAGCGATTGCCGCGAGTATCCCAATTAGCTTTGGACGTTGGCGGAGCGATAATCCACAAGATACTGGCCCTGAACGTATCACGATAGAAAGCGAACAAACACACTATCAGGATGGTGATAAGGTTAAAGTTCGCTTACAAGCACCATTTGATGGTCTAGGCAGCGTGCATATTGCCAGTGATGAGATTATCGAGACTGAGCAAGTGAACTTCAAAGATGGCGTGGCTGAGCTTACGATACGTTGGCGTGATGATTGGCAACGCGGCATTTGGTTGCTTGCCAGCGCTTGGAATCAAGAACAAGACGCGATTGGTAATCATCGTGCGGTAGGTTTATTGTGGCTTGGCGATAAGTTAGAAGCGCAAACACTAGCGCCTAAAATTTATGCACCTGCCGAGGTGGATGACCCAACCCAGCCATTTACAGTGCGTGTTCAGGTGCCCGATGCCTCAAGTGGCACGCAAGTTAATATTGCTGTGATCGATGATGGACTTTACCAACTTGCCCGCGATACTTTTAGCGATCCATTAGACGCCTTTTTTGGTAAGAAGTGGTTTAACCTTGCGTTTTATGATGTGTGGGGTGCTGTCATTCAGCAGGTTGAAGCGCGCGAAGCAGCCCTGCGCAGTGGGGCAGGCGATGAGGCAGCAGATGCACTCGCTGGTGCTAATGCGGCACTGCCAGATGTTGATGTTGATTTGATCAGTCATTGGTCGGGTCCGATGACGGTTGATAGCGATGGAAATGTGGCGTTCACCATCGACTTACCGCAAGAGTTTAATGGTCGTCTGCGCATTATGGCAGCCGCATTTAATGGCGAACAAGCCGGGTATACGCAGCAAACCTCAACGGTTAAAGCACCACTGGTTGCCACTATATACACCCCTCGTTATGTTAATGAAGGCGACCAAGGCGAGCTTAGTCTGCGCTTACATAATACGACAGGGGAAGAGCAGTCCTATGGCTACACACTGATTAGTGATGGTGGGATGCAATTCAGCCATGATCCAGCAATGCAAAATATTACCTTGGCTGCGGATCAGCGCGAAACGTTAACTTTCCCCTATACGGTAACGACAGGTAGCCATGATATTGATCTGACTGTAGATGTCAGTAGTGAACAACGCGATTATCGATTGAAGCGCCGTGTGAGTTTGCGGCCGTTGAGCTTGCCGCAACGTCAGCAGCGTTATATCGCCTTGGACGGTATGGTTGAAGAGCTTGTTAGCGTTGCAGATTCAGCAAAAATCAGCACCCAGCAACTGCCTTGGTCGAGCAATGAGTTAAGCGATGCGTTGACCGATTATCCGTATTATTGTAATGAGCAAATTAGTGCGAAAATTAGCGGTGCGCTATTAAATTTGGATGATCGTGAGTCGTTAAATGCGCTTATAGCACGTCTGCAAAACCGACAGAATTATGATGGCGGGTTTGATTTGTGGGGCTATAGTGGTAGTGAACTGCCTTTGAGTGTTTTTGTTACCGATATGCTCTGGCAAAGTGAAAAAGCGCTTGAACGGCAAAGTACGACGCTGACCCGATCCTTAGATTATTTGCAACTCTATACGCAAAGATCTAATGATAATGCCTTGATTGATAGCGATGTTGCTTACAGCCATTATGTGTTGGCGCGCGCGGATTATCCTAATCAGGGGTCGTTGATTCGCTATAGTGAGCAATTATCACGACCATTACCAGATACTGCGGCAAGCTATGAACTCGCTTTGGCGTTATTGGCCCATGGTGAGGAAAACCGTGCTTTAGCGGTATTGGGTGATGTGGCATCTGGTGTGGATGAAGCAAGTACACCATACTTCTTAAATTCGTTGAGCTATGGCCTGCGGACCTTGATGCGCTTATACGAGCTGACCGATCATCCGCAAATCCAAAGTAAGTCAAGTGTGCTTGATGAATTGCTTACTCGTCGCGAACAACTCGCTAGACAGTTAATGAGCGACCTTAATCGCTACTCATACTACGATACGCAAAGTATGGCTTGGATGGCGCAAATCAGTGCGTTGGTGCAAAAAAATCCGCTGGTGTGAATCATGGCGTCTCTGTGGATGGACAAGGGATATCAGCGCAAGGCATTCCTGTTGCACCAGGGGAATATCGCCTGGCCAACGCCAGCGATCAGGTGCAGTATGTAACGATTAATGAACTGGTTACGCCTGATCCAGATGGTGTTATTGGCGGCGGTTTTGACGTTGAAATTAGTTACTATGATGAAGATGGTTATGAACTCGATGGCGATGTGTTGCCGCTTAATGAAACGATTTTGGTGCGTGTGACGATCACACGAGATCCAGATTGGACCTTATATGGCGGACAAATACTCTTTGTCTATCCGTTTATTGCTGGTATCAATGCGCCAACGCTAAATGAGAGTGGGTTACTCAGAGCGTATCAAGATAGTGAGTGGTACGAAGATCTCGATTGGCCTGTGATGGAAGAAAACCGCGATGATCGCCATATTGCCGCCTTTGATGTGTATGCTGACCAAGAGGTAATCAACCATGCCTTTACCTTCCGTACCACGCGTGCCGGGAACTGGCGTGCTCCAGGCTATAGCGTGGAGAATATGTATGATCCATCGCAACGTATTCGCTACGGAGCGCAAACCTGGCAGATTGAAGCACGTGCTGCAGATGGTGCTCAAGCGGTAGATGACGCTGCAGAAGCGGTAGAGGAACCGGCAGCGATTGAACTGGAGTCATTAAGTCAATAAGTCAGCATTGGCTTAACGCGAGATTCGCTTGATAGCTGCTTGCTCTATCAAGGGTAAGTGGCATCGGAGACTGTGTTTAATGCTGCTGATTAGGCAGACGCAGACAAAAAAGGCCACAAACTGTGGCCTTTTTTGCTGAGATAATGTCAGGGTTATCTGCCTAGGTTAGAAGGCATGGTTATTTGCGCCGACCGAGTAAAATGCCAACAATCGCTGCGGCAAGCAAGGCTTTACCTTGATGGTCACGCAAGGTTTTTTGTATCTGCGCCCCCATCTCTTGAGCTTGGCCTTTAACTTGCTGAGTAAAGTCATCAACTTGGTCGAGAGAGGATTGTAACGCGCTTTTTCGTTTATGACGGTATCGTGCAATAGCGACTATAATCAGTATCAACACAGCGATACCCGCAAAGCCAGCAGCAAAGATCAGGTGGGCATAAAGCGCACCATACTCACTGATTAACCAAGTGTGTGCGCCAATCAGTAAAAATATAACCGCTATTAACAGCAGTAACCCGGCCAAGATGCGCCAAAGTATATATTTAGGCTTACTGTTTTGTGAACCAGCTTTTAAGCCTAATTGTAATAGGTGCTTAATAAGCAATGGGTTGAGTAAGAACTTCATTTATCGGCGGGTTAAAAAGCCAATAAAGAAGCCAATCCCGGCAACCACGGCGAGACTCTGCCAAGGTTTGTCGCGAATACATTGATCGAGTGAATCGACACCGTCGTTAACGTAATCGCGCGCTTGTGCGTAGTACTCCTGACTTTCAGCGCTGAGTTCATCCCACGCTTGTTTTGCGCGTGATTCTAATTCATCACTTTTCTGTTCGGCGAGCGATTTTAAGCTCTTGCTGATGTCTGAAAAATCTTTACGTAATGCTTTGATTTCGCTTTCGAGTTGTTCAACACGTTTATCCATGAGCTACTCCTTGTTTAATGGATATGAGCTAGTCTAATGACTATAGCATCGGCTAACACATACTAAAATAATATGACTAAAAATAAATCTATCCCAGCATAGCAAGTACATGGGCAACCATTGCGCCGGCAGTCAATTGCCAACGCAGGCTGCGATACCAGGCAAAGCGGCTGATGCCACGATAAGTGCGGTATTCAATAAACCACTGGCCTAAATAGCCGGCGAGTAATAGTAAAATGCCGAGTCCTGGCCATTGCAGGCCCAACAATAACGCGATAAAGGCGAAGAGCATAAAGCTATTGCTCCAGATGGCTAACTTAACCGGCTCTTTCGCTTGATCACGATAAATAGCTTTGCCCCACAAACTGCCACTTAAAAAACTCAGTATCAGTGCGCTGTAGCTAATAAAGTAATCTACAGTGGGGCGGCCCCATAACTGGTCACTAGCTGCAGAAGTGATAGCAAGGACAAGCATCAGCGCTAATCCAGCGTAGCCGAGATAACGGTCGATATTGGCTAAAGGAGAAGTGGTCATAGTGATGCTCCTTGAATAGTGAGTGGCAGGAGAACGCTCAATGGCAGCATAGCAGCACGTTTTCTGATGGCGTTATTTCCTCACGTTCAGTATAGGATTATCGAGAAAATATGTCGAGTGGCATGCTCTGTGGTGCGCCATTTCAATGCGTGAACGGCTGCGTGAATGGAAGGATTTATTGATAAATGTTAGCGTTAGCGTTTGCGTCTTTTTGCAGCACTGAGAATATGCATCGCCTCTCGATATTTGGCGACGGTGCGACGGGCAAGGGGTTGGCCTTCTTGAGCCAGCTGATCGGCAATGCTTTGATCGCTCAATGGCTTGCTTTCATTTTCCCCTTCAATAATTTCGCGGATTCTCGCTTTAACAGCGGTCGCGGAGCTATCAGCGCCTTGATCGGTTGATAACGTTGCCGAGAAAAAGTGACGTAATTCAAAAATGCCACGCTTACAGTGTAAAAACTTGCCATTAACTGCACGTGAGACGGTTGATTCGTGCAGTTCAAGCATGTCAGCAACCTGCGCACGCGTCAGCGGTCGCATCGCGATATCCCCTTGTTGGAAGAAATCTTGCTGCATACCCACAATGACGCCGGCGACTCGGCGGATGGTATCCTGGCGCTTTTCAATCGCATTAAGAAACCATTTAGCTTCGTTTAATTGCGATTGAATCAGGGTTTTTTCTTGAGCGCTTTCGCTGACAAGGCTGGCATAAGTTTGATTGATGTTCGGGGTGCGGTAGTACTGCTTGTGCTCGGCAATATAACTGATGCCACCTTTTTCCTGCACGAAAATTTCTGGCTCAACATAGGTGGTCGGTGGTGGTGCGTAGGTTTCAGCCGGTGATGGGTTGAGGCTGCGTAACAGCGCAAGTGCACCATCAAAGGCTTGATCGCTCAGCGATAAGCGCTTTTTAACCATGCTTGGGTCTTGGCCAATATAGGCAAAATAACGCCGCATGATCAGCTTGAGCGTTTCTAGATGGGGGGTGTTTTTCGCGAGCGCATCAATTTGTAAGTGCATACATTCTTCAAGATTGCGTGCGCCAATGCCTGAAGGGGTGCATTGCTGTATGGCTGACAATGCTTCCTTGAAGATGACTTCTTTGATCTGGTGTGATTTAGCCATCATCGTAAGATCGGCGCGACAATAGCCGTCTTCATCGAGCACATAAATGAGAATGATTGCTGCAAGTTGCACGCGCTCATCGAGCATCATAATGCTTAATTGTTCGCTTAGATGTTCTTCGAGCGATGGGCTATAAGGGGTAATTTGACCGCTATCAAAGGCTTCGGCAGGGGTTGTGTATTGTGACCAGTCATCATCTTGCCATTGTTCATCAAGCGCACTATCAAGTGGCGGTTCCTCGTCATCACCAACATCAGGCTCGTTCACGATTTCGTCAAACTCATCTTCCACCTCAAGCATAAAATTTTGTTCAAGCATGGTGGTGATGTTTTGTTTGAGCTCAACATGGTTCATGTTGAGAATACCAATAGCTTGCTGCAACTGTGGCGTTAAGGCCAGTTGCTGTTTGAGTTTGAGGGAAAGATTTTGGCTATTCACGTCATCATTCGGCTCAATTCATGGTGAAATCTTCGCCAAGATAAACTCGGCGGGCTTCTTCGTGGTTGACGATATCTTGTGCTGAGCCAGAGGCAATCACACTGCCTTCGCTCAAAATATACGCTTTATCACAACTTTTTAGGGTCTCGCGCACGTTGTGATCGGTGATCAAGACACCAATATTGCGGTCGGTGAGGTGGGTGATGATGTTGCGAATGTCAGCAACCGCGATAGGGTCAACGCCTGCAAACGGTTCATCGAGCAAAATAAAGCGCGGATCGCAGGCGAGCGCACGGGCGATCTCGGTACGTCTACGCTCACCACCAGAGAGGCTGATGCCCAGTGTATCAGCAAGGTGGGCAATGCCTAATTCTTCTAATAGCTGATTTGCACGCTGATGACGCTGCGTGCGCGAATAATTGCCGCTGAGTTCTAAAATCGCGAGCACATTATCGCGAACGCTGAGTTTACGAAACACCGACGCTTCTTGGGGTAGGTAGGATAGGCCTAATCGGGCACGTTGATGGATTGGCAGTTTGGTGATGTCTTGATTATCGAGTTCAATACGTCCGGTATCTGGTTTAATCAGACCAATCATCATATAAAAGGTGGTGGTTTTGCCAGCACCATTGGGTCCAAGCAAGCCGACCACTTCTGCCTCACTCACGCTCAGCGATGCCTCATCAACGACGGTGCGTGATTTAAACTGCTTGCTGAGGCTGTATGCGCGTAATTTACTCATTTGGTTTTTGGGGTAAAGGACATTTGTACGCGCTCACCAGTGATAAACTCTTTATTGAGATCATAGGTTAAGGTGTCGCCGTAGGTTTCGTTTTTTTCCTGCTTCACATAAGCATTGCCTTCGATGTAAATCAGCGCATTTTGTACGGTGTAGCGCATATAACCGCCTTTACCATCAATCGGTGGATCTTCTTGCGGCACATAGTGAAACGTCGCAAGTTTACCCCACGATTCAATTTTAATCACTTCACCTTCTTCGGTGTGAAGTACCACCTTATCACCAGTTAAGCGCATTTCACCTTGAGTCACGACCACATCACCGGTGTAGGTGGCAATGCCGGCATTAGCATCGTATTCACCATGATTAGCAACCAAATCAATCGGTAGCTCAACGGCACCTTCAGCCGCCATAAGGCTCGTGCTACTCAGGCCGAGCAGGAGAGAGAGGAGTAAGAGACGAGGGTGCATAATGAGTCCTGACGTTTTTTTCCAGTATAAAATAATTATCGTCTAGTCGCCATAAAGCACCTAGGCCATCGCTATCACTCTCAGGGGTGAGGATGGTTACGGCTTTATCGCTGGAAACGGTTTGTGCAACCGGTCGGTAATCCAGCACTTCGCTGCGATAAATCGTTTGTAGCGACTGATTGACGTAACGTTCGCCAATCACATCACCGCGCATGGTGATCACATTTTTATCATCACTCATATATCCTTGGCGCGAGACAATCGTTGTATAGGCGTTGTCGGCAACGATATGGCGAATATCGGGTTGGGTAAAGAACGTACCTTGCCCATCGTTAAAATGACGCACTGTTTTGGCATCTAAGCGGCTTTGTTGCCTGCCTTGGGTATTGTAGCGGTAGGTGCTGGCATTAGCCATAGTTAGTAAAGGTGAAGAGGTATCAGAGACGGGTGTCGGTGGCTTATCTTCTAATTGTGTCCACCACCACAGGCTAACGACAACCGCGAGGATTAACCATACGACTTGCCCAGCTTTACCCACTACGCCACTCCGGCTTGTAATAAATCATGGATATGCAAAATGCCGACCAGCTTACCTGCATCCACCACAGGCAGTGCAGTGATTTTACGTGCTTCCATACGTTGTAACGCTTCTGCAGCAAGGGTATCAGATGTGATGGTTTGTGGGTCAGGGGTCATCACGCTGGCGATTGTGCGTTGTAGTGTGTCTGGATCATGCTCTAAGCTGCGACGCAGGTCACCATCGGTATAAATGCCGTGTAACGAATCGCCTTCGCAGACGAGCGTCATCCCGAGTCCTTTGCTGGTAATTACAAACAGGGCGTTACGCACTAAATCACTAGGGGTGTTGCGTGGGATAGCATCATCCTGGCGCATCACATCAGCTACCTTGGTAATCAAACGACGACCGAGACGACCGAATGGATGCGAGCGAGCGAAATCTTGCGAAGAAAAATCGCGCGCTTTAATCAACGCGACAGCAAGCGCATCGCCTAAAGCGAGTGTTGCGGTCGAGCTTGACGTTGGTGCAAGGCCAAGCGGGCAGGCTTCGCGTTCAATCATAACCGATAAATGAATATCAGCTTGGCGCGCCATGCTCGATTCTGGGTTGCCGGTCATCGCAATAACATGCACGCCCATCGCTTGCACAATCGGCATCATAGTCATAATTTCATTGCTTTCGCCCGAATATGATAGGGCGAGCACGGTATCGGCTTCGGTAATCATTCCGAGATCGCCATGACCAGCCTCAGCGGGGTGAACAAAAAAGGCGGGTGTGCCGGTGCTGGCAAAAGTGGCGGCCATTTTGGCGCCAATGTGCCCGGATTTGCCCATGCCCACCACGATGACATGGCCTTTAGTCGCCAAGAGCAGCTCGCAGGCTTCGGCAAATACTTCATCAATCGTCGCAAGCTGTGCGCGAACGCTATCGGCTTCGATGTTTAAAACCTCACGTGCGGCATTGAGCCAATCGTCTTTTCTGCTCATGGGGTGATGATCTCCAAGGCTTCAATGTTACTGGCAAGCGCCTGATCATAAAGCGCGACAATATCAGCTGGCTCGCGCCAATGATCTTCACCAGCCGGGAAAATACTGCGACTCATCCCGGTATTAACCCAGCCAGGATCGACACAGCTAAAGCCGATTTCCGGGTAGGCATTTCGCTCATCATAAAGCGATTGTATCAGCGCAGTTAAACCGGTGTGTGCAACCCCAAAACTATGCCAGTAGGCGCTTTGTTGCTGATGTTCGCGGTGTAAGGTGAAGACAACATGCCCTGAGGTGCCCGCTTGTAATAACCCACAGAGATGTTGGGTGAGCCACAGTGGTGCGGTAAGGTTGATTTGTAAACCTTTTAACCAGTGTTCAGCGTCGCATTGCATCATCGGACGCAGATAGCCACAAAATCCAGCCACATGGACTAAGGCATCTAAGCGACCATAATCTTCAGCGATCATCGTTGCCAGCTTGTGGTATTGATCAGGATCTGCTGCCCATAAATCAAAAGGTGCCAAGGTATGATCGCCGCTTAACGATTCATCGAGTGCTTGTAGGGCCATCGCATCGTTATCGAGTAAGATCAGGTGTTTGTCGCCTTGTTTGTCCCAATGATGGCTCAGTGCTTTACCAATGCCGCCGCAGGCGCCGGTGATTAAAATGATCGATTCAGACATGGCTTAGTCCCATAAAATAGATTCAAAAGCAGCGGCTTGATCAATAACATAATCAGCGCCCCAATGTGTGGGATTTTCCCCTTCAGGCACATAGCCATACGCACAAGCGACAACCGCACGCATACTCGCTGCTTTTCCGGCAATGATATCGGTTGAATTGTCTCCAGCGTACAGGCAGTGCTCAGGATCATGACCGGCAACCGCACAGGCATAGAGCAGTGGTTTGGCCGAAGGTTTACTTTCATCAGTAGTATCACCACACACCAAGCCAGTGATGCGTTTGCTATAGCCTAGCTGCTCTATCAAAGGGATGGTGAAACGTTCTGCTTTATTGGTGACAATGCCCCAGGGAATCCCTTTGCTATCGAGTTTATTTAAGATCCGATCCATGCCCGGGAATAGCCTGGTGTGTTGGCTGAGCTGATTTAAATAATGCTCTGAAAAACACTCGAGCATCGCGTCAACGCGTGGATCATCTCGTTCAGACTGTATCCCAGCGCTAAGCATGCCGCGTGCGCCAAAGTTAATCCAGCGACGCAATACGTTGGCGCCAGCGAGGGGGTAATCAAAATCAGCTAACGTAGCATTGACTGCAGGAATGAGGTCTTCGGCGGTATCAAATAACGTACCGTCTAAGTCAAACCATACCGCTTGAAACGGGTTTTGTGCCATAAAAAATCTATCCTTTAATGCTGCGCCTTACGCACAGCCAATAAGTAATTAATGTCGAGGTTACGGCTGAGGTTAGCGCGTTGCAATAGGGGGTGGTAGTCGAGCCCACACAATGCTACCGGTGTTAATCCGGCATGGTTGCTCATATTGGTGAGCTCCGCCGGGGTGATAAACCAGTCATGCCGGTGCGTGCCACGCGGGACGATACCAGTTAGGTATTCTGCGGCGACAATCGCGCCTAACCAGGATTTTAATCCACGATTAAGTGTGGAAAAAAATGCATAGCCACCCGGTTTGAGCAGGGTGGCGATATCACGAATAACCGCGGCGGGATCGACCACATGCTCGAGCATTTCCATGCAGGTGATGTGGTCATATTGTTCATCATTGGCCACGCAATCGCTGCTACTGCATTGTCGGTAGTCTATCTCTAACATCTGTTCGGCGGCATGGGTTTTAGCCGCTTCAAGCACACTGGCGCTTAAATCAATGCCGTGTACTTTGGCGCCGGCTTGGGTAAGCGATTCAGCAAGAATCCCACCACCGCAGCCAATATCGAGCATGGTGGTATGCGCTGGATCGATATAACGACGAATAAACGCCAGTCGCGCCGGATTGATCTCATGCAGCGTCCGATAAGGGCCTTTCTCATCCCAGAACTGGTGTCCATGCTGGTCGAATGTATCGATATCGGCGTCTTTAACCATCAATAACTCCCAAACGAAAAAGCGCATTTTAACATGCAGCGTATTTTTAATCCTCTTGTCATTGAGCTCATTTTTAGGCACCAGTCTGTGCGCCGTACCCCGAAATGGTAAAATACCACTTTATCCCACAAATTATGATAGGTTGTCGTTTTATCCTGTAAAGCCCCAGTATTTTGTAATAGATGAAGCGCCCTTATTTATGGATTTTTTCTTTTTTGTATATGAAGTTATTGCAATTATTTAAGGTGGGGTTATAATGTGGGAAATTGTGCAATAGATTAGAGTAATCTTCCAGTTATGATCATCGGTTCTTATGCGATTACGTTGGACAGTAAGGGGCGGCTTTCCGTGCCGACCAAGCTGCGCCCCTATTTCGCACATGAATCGGATAACACGTTAATAATCACTAAAGATCTTGAGAAAAATTTACTCGTTTACACATTGGATGAGTGGGAAAAGGTTGTCCCACAGCTCACGCGACTCTCTTCGCTCAATGAACTGACGCGACGGATTAAGCGGCGTTATTTAGGCAGTGCGCAAGAGTGCACCATTGACGCTAGCGGTCGAGTGTTGATTCCGCCGGTGTTGCGTGAATACGCCGGACTGGATAAAAAAACCATGCTGGTGAGTATGGGGAATAAATTTGAGCTATGGGATAAAGCGCGTTGGGATGAGGTTGAAGAAGAAGATTCAATCATGATTACCAACGAAGGCTTTGATGGCTTAGATGAGGCGCTCGGAGGACTCTCAATATGAGCGCACATCGTTCGGTTTTGCTGCATGAGTCGGTTGAGGCTTTGGCTATCCGCGAGGATGGTTGGTATCTCGATGCCACTTTTGGCCGTGGCGGACATTCGCGGTTGATCTTATCGCAGTTGGGGAGTGAAGGTCGGCTTTATGCAATAGACCGCGATCCGCAAGCAGCAAAAGAGGTTGAAGGTATTGATGATCCACGTTTTCATTTTGCCTATCAACCGTTTTCTGTCATGCCTCAAGCGTTTGCCGAAGTTGGGGCGGCTTCGCTTGATGGCGTGCTTTTTGATTTGGGGGTGTCTTCACCACAGCTGGATCAAGCAGAAAGAGGATTTTCTTTCCAAAAAGACGGGCCATTAGATATGCGTATGGATAACCAAAACGGGTTAACGGCGCAGGAATGGCTTGCTGAAGTGAGTGAAGCAGAATTAAGCAAAACCATCCGTGATTTGGGTGGTGAAACACACAGTATTGCCAAGCGTATTGCTAAAGCGATTATCGCCAAACGTGACAAGCTTCGCGGCACATTGGATCTTGCAGAAGTGGTGGCTGAAGCGATGCCTAAAAAATACCACCGCCCAGGCTATCACCCGGCAACCCAAACCTTTCAAGCCATCCGTATGGCGGTTAATGATGAGGTGGGCGAGATTGAGCGCGGGCTGGCCGCTGCAACGAAGCTGTTAAAAAGCGGTGGGGTATTGGCGGTGATCACCTTCCATGGCCTGGAAGATGCTTTAGTGAAGCGCTTTATCAGAAGCAAAGAAGGACACAATTTACCGGCGGAAATTCCGTCGTCAGCAGGACGTGTGGGCGCAGAGCTGCGTTTGGTTCGTCCAGTCATTAAGCCGTCGCAAAGTGAGGTGGCGGATAACCCAAGGTGCCGTAGTGCACGATTAAGAAAGGCGGTGAAGATATGAAAATGGTCTTAGTATCGGCATTTGCATTACTCCTGGCGGCAACAGGCTATAACGCTGTGTTGAGCACGTCAGCGAGTCAGCAGCAAGGTGAGCTGGTTAATCAGGTGCAAACGTTGAAAAAAGCGCGTAATGAGATCAACACGCAGTGGACACAGCTGTTGATTGAACAAAAAATGCTCGCTGATGATAGCATGGTCAGTCACGCCGTACGCACGCGGATGGACATGCATCTGCCAGGCGCAACACAGGTCGTATACCTGGACTAATTTGTGGCTCGTTCGACCATCGCCTATGGCGAGAAAACCCGGCGTAAGTGGGTTGTCGCCGTCTTGTTGCTCATTGCGGCGGCTTTTGTCGCGCGCATGTTGTACTTGCAGACTTACAATGCTGAATTTTTAGTACAGGAAGGGCTTAACCGCTCGCAACGCCCGATCAATGAACACGCACAACGGGGTATGATTTTAGATCGTCAGGGGGAGCCGCTGGCGATTTCTTCCGTGGTCAGCGACTTGATTGTTAACCCACAAAGAATGTGGGCAACGCTTGGTGGCGATTTTGAGCGTTTGCGTGAGCGGTGTTTGTTAGACAGTAACATCGATGAACTGTGTTCAGGGGTGATTGATGCCGACCTCAATGATTCTATTCTTACCCTGCGCTATAACTACCAGCGTCTTAAGCCGTTGGCTATGTTGCTCAACACGCCAGTTGAAGACCTTTATAAGACCTTAGATGACCGTCGTACGCGTCAAGAATATTATTTGAAACGCCGATTATCCCCAGCAGAGATTGAGCGTATGCTTGCTCTCGGCTTACCTGGTTTTGAGCGCAGAGACCACTACCAGCGGTTTTATCCTAATGGTGCACTGGTCGGTAAAGTCGTTGGCTTTACCGATATCAACGACTCAGGCCAAGAAGGGATGGAACGTGTTTATAATAATTGGCTATCCGGTCAGGATGGTCTGGTTAAAGTCATCCAGGACCCGAATAAAAATACCCTGCGCGTGGTAGAAGAAATTCGCCCCCCTTCAGAAGGCGCACCATTACAGCTGAGTATTGATAAGCGAATTCAGTACGTGATGCACAGCACCTTAGAGGAAGCGATGAACGAATTTGATGCCGCTTCAGTGACCGGGGTGATGGTCGATGTACAAACTGGTGAAGTGTTGGCGATGGTTTCCCTGCCGGCAGGTAATCCAAATAACTCGCGCGAACGGGTTGCGGCGTTGATGAAAAATCATGTGATGACCGATGTGTTTGAGCCGGGTTCAACGATTAAGCCGTTTGCTGTTGCTGCAGCCTTGGAAGCGCGGTTAATTACGCCACAAACGGTGTTTAAAACCGATCGTGTGTATCGCATTGGCAGAAATACGGTTAAAGATACGCACTGGTATGGTGAGTTAGATACCGTGGGTGTGATACGTAAATCGTCTAACGTGGGTATGGCGATGATAAGTCGTAAAATGCCCCGCGCGGTGTATTATGATTTACTCAAAGGGTTTGGTTTTGGTGCAAGAACCGGGATAAAATTTCCTGGTGAGCAGTCAGGGGTTTTGCGTGACCCAGATTCATTAAACGAATTTGAGTACGCGACGACAACTTTTGGCTATGGACTCTCGACCACTGCACTCCAGTTGGCTCATGGCTATGCCACTTTGGCCAATGATGGGGTCAAAGTCCCGTTGAGCTTGTTGAAGCAACAGAATGAACCACAAGGGGAGAGGATTATCAGTTCGCGCACTGCACAACAAATTAAAACGATGTTGATTGCCGCAGTTGAAAAGGGGGGCACAGGAACACGGGCGCAAATGCCGAGCTATACCGTGGCTGGCAAAACGGGAACGTCGCACAAAATTATTGATGGTGCGTATGATAAAGAGCGTTATCGCGGCTTTTTTGCGGGCTATGCTCCAGCCTCAAATCCACGGATTGCGATGGTGATCGTGGTTGATGATCCAAAAGGGGATAAATATTACGGTGGCTTGGTGGCTGCGCCAGCATTTTCTAAAATTGGTGAATGGGCGCTTAATATCCTGGGTGTCTTACCCGATAAAGTGGCGAAATCCGATAGTTTTGAGTTGGAGTTCGATGTTGCTGAAGAGCCAACGGAGGCGCAATGAACCTTCGTGAATTACTTGCAGCCGATGTCGAAGATGGCGAGCGTCATGTTGCGCGTATTACCACCGATTCTCGGCAATTAGACGCGCAAACTTGGTGGCTTGCCGGGCGAGGGGTTAGCCGTCATGCGTTGGATTTTTATGATCCTAACTTGAATTATGCCGGGGTGATCTATGAACCTCCACACCCGGCAGCACAACCGGACTGGATAGCGGTTGATCAGCTGAATATGAAGGTTGGCGAGATTGCCGCACGATTTTATGGGCATCCGAGCGACCGATTAACCATTTTTGCGGTTACTGGAACTGATGGAAAATCATCACTCGTTCATTTACTCGCTCAAGGCTTGGATGCGGCAATGCTCGGCACCATTGGCAACGGCCGCCTAAATCAGTTACAAAAAGCCAGCCATACCACAGCTGATGCGCTAAGCATGCAACAACAGCTGGCACAATTTGTCGATCAGGGGGTCGAACAGGTGGCGATGGAGGTTTCCTCGCACGCGCTTGATCAAGGGCGAATTGCCGGGGTAAAGGTCGATGTTGCGCTCTTTAGTAATCTAAGCCGCGATCATTTGGATTATCACGGCACGATGGATGCGTATTTTCTCGCGAAATCCCAGTTGTTTGCGCGTCCGATTCGTCACGCGATAGTAAATATCGATGATTCTTATGGGCGTCGACTGATTAAAGAAGATCTGATTTATAAAGAGGCAACTATCTGGGCGGTCAGTAGTCGTGATGCAGCATCTGTTTCAGCAGATAATGTGTTAACGGCTACAGAGATTGAGCTCGGCTCAGATGGGATTAGCTTTACCCTCAGTGTCGATGGGCAAAGTGTCCGTGTGCATAGTAGGCTTTTGGCGCGG
Source organism: Suttonella sp. R2A3 (assembly GCF_021513215.1). Taxonomy (NCBI): domain Bacteria; kingdom Pseudomonadati; phylum Pseudomonadota; class Gammaproteobacteria; order Cardiobacteriales; family Cardiobacteriaceae; genus Suttonella; species Suttonella sp. R2A3. The sequence goes on from NZ_CP090975.1 coordinate 46,683, forward strand.
TTTAATGTCGATAATTTATTGAACGTGGCAGCGTGCTTAATGGCGAACGGTTATTCGCTCAAAGATTGCGCCGCCGTATTGGCAAAATTGCACGGTGTGCCAGGGCGTGTTGAGCGCATTGGTTTGCCTGAAGGGCGCGCAGCGATTGTCGATTATGCGCACACACCAGCGGCGCTGGAAAATGCCTTACAGGGTATTCGTGCGCATATCAAAGGTAAACTATGGGTGGTTTTTGGCTGTGGTGGAAACCGCGATATGGGAAAACGTCCACTGATGGCTGAAGTCGCCGAGCGTTACGCCGATCATGTTGTGCTAACCGATGATAACCCGCGTCATGAAGATCCTAGAAGTATTATTGACCAAGTGCTCACAGGGTTTACCCATCCTGACAATGTACAAGTCGTTTGCCCGCGTGAAGCAGCGATCATTGCCGCGCTTGAACAAATGCAAGCAGGTGATGGGTTGCTGATTGCGGGCAAAGGGCATGAGGATTATCAAATTATTGGCGATACGCGCCACTATTTTAGCGACCAACAAGTGGTGAATGACTATGCTCAGCGCTAAAGCCAGTGATATTGCGGAGATAACTGGCGGTCAATTGCACGGCGAGGATGTGGCCTTTAGTGATGTGAGTACTGATACACGCTCAATCACCTCAGGTATGCTGTTTATTGCACTGCGTGGTGCGAATTTTGATGGCGACCAATTTGTCGGCGAAGCAGCAAAAAAAGGTGCTGTGCTGGCAGTTGTTCACAAGCTTCAGCCCATCGATATCCCACAAATTGTGGTTGATGATACACGTAAAGCGCTAGCTGATATTGCGCGTACGCATCGTCGCTCATGGCAGGGCACGCTGTTTGCACTGACTGGATCAAACGGTAAAACGAGCACCAAAGAATTATTACGTCGCCTGCTTGAAGAAAAAGGAAAAGTGCTCGCCACCAAAGGTAATTTGAATAACGATATCGGTGTGCCACTAACCTTATTAAAGCTTGCAGGCGATGAAGACTATGCAGTGATTGAAATGGGTGCGAACCATGGTGGTGAAATCGCACATTTAGTCGGCATTGCAGAACCAGATATTGTCTTGGTGACCAATATTTCAGCTGCTCACCTCGAAGGTTTTGGCTCGCTTGAGGGCGTGGTTAAAGCGAAAAGCGAAATGTATCATGGTAGTGGTGATGCGGTGATGGTGATTAATGCCGATCTACCGTATGCCAGCACGTGGTTAGCGCAATACCCAGATCGCCAACGCGTGAGCTTCGCGCTAGAGCATCCTGCTGATGTTCAAGCTGAGGCTATTGCTGATGACAGTAGTGCGTTCACCTTGGTCAGTGAAGAGGGTCGCGAACACCTAAGCTGGTCGATGCTCGGTAAACACAATATTGCGAACGCCTTAGCAGCATTTGCTACCGGGCGGGTGGTTGGCAGTACGCTGGCTGATGCTCATAAAGCTTGGACAGGGCTCAGTTTGCAACAAGGTCGCCTGACGACTTATAAAAAGGGTATACATACGATTTATGACGATACCTATAACGCCAATCCGGCCTCATTTAGGGCCGCAATCGATGTGCTTGCTCAAGCGAAACAGACCCTGCTTATTGTTGGTGCGATGGGCGAATTAGGTAGTGAACATGAACGGGCACACCGTGAGGTGCGTGATTATGCGCAAAGTGCGGGGATAGAGGCGCTTTGGAGTGTGGGTGAGGCGGCAAAGGCCTACGGTGAATCATCTGCGTGGCATCAACATTTTGAGGATCATCAGCAAGCAGCGCAAGCGTTAGATAAATGTCTTAATCAGGCAGATCAACCGCTCACCGTACTGGTGAAAGGATCGCGCTCGGCTAAAATGGAAACCATACTGACTTTGCTCGGCATTCGCCCATAGAACGGACGGGTTTTATGGTATGATTTGGCGTTTTTTTGAGAGTAGGTCTCACGTTAGATTGCTTGCTGGTATCAGATCATAAAAGTGGTATGAGTCGCAGCGAAGGCCTTTACATGATGTGGATGCCTCAAGATGAAAATTAGGGATTTTTAGGAACAACAATGCTTTATTTACTCGCCAACTGGCTTAGCGAATGGTTCACACCACTCAACGCGTTTACCTATCTGACTTCGCGTATTATCCTTGCTGCCTTGACAGCGTTGTTGTTGTCGATTTGGTTGGGTAAACCCATGATTGCGCTGTTGCGTCGATTGCAGATGGGGCAATTTGTGCGGGATGATGGACCGCAAACGCATTTGAAGAAAGCGGGTACGCCAACCATGGGTGGCGCATTGATTATTGTTGTGGTTTGTGTGGCAATGTTGCTCTGGGCGGATTTACGTGTCGCCTACACATGGCTGGCGCTATTTGTTTTACTCGGTTTTGGTGCGGTCGGCTGGATCGATGACTACCGTAAACTGGTGCTTAAAGACCCACAGGGATTACGCGCTAAACATAAGTATGGTTTGATGTCGCTGGTGGCGATTGTCGCTGCGCTATGGCTTTACTGGTGTGCAGATACGCCGGTGGCGACCACTTTGATCTTCCCGTTTTTTAAAGATGTTACCTGGCAGATGGGCTGGCTGTTCATTCCATTTGCTTACCTTGTGATGACTGGTTCGAGTAACGCAGTGAATTTAACCGATGGCTTAGATGGACTGGCGATTATGCCGGTGGTGTTGGTTGCCGGTGCGCTAGGTGTTTTTGCGTATCTCTCGGGTAATACCTATTTTGCGAACTACTTGCATATTCCAGCGATTGTTGGGGCTGCTGAAATGGCGGTATTTTGTGCAGCAATTGCCGGCGCTGGTCTGGGCTTTTTATGGTACAACGCGCACCCTGCGTTGGTCTTTATGGGCGATGTGGGCGCATTGTCTTTAGGCGCTGCTTTGGCCTTGGTTGCGGTGGTGATTCGTCAGGAATTGGTGTTTGCCCTGATGGGCGGTATTTTTGTCGTCGAAGCGCTGTCAGTAATGGCGCAAGTCTTGTCGTATCGCTATCGTAACGGCAAACGCGTCCTGCGCATGGCGCCTTTACACCATCATTTTGAATTAAGTGGTTGGCCAGAATCACGAGTGACGATTCGCTTTTGGATTATCACCGTGGTCTTGGTGCTTATTGGCTTGGCTACATTGAAATTACGCTAATGAATACATACCTTTCTCGTCTTGCTGCTTTAGAACTCGCTGAACCGATTTACGTTGTGGGCATGGGGCTTGCCGGACGCAGTGCGTTAGATGTGCTGCGCGAAGCTGGCTATGACGCGACTGGCGTTGATGAGCGCAGCGAAGGGCGTCATATTCGCACCGCAGCGTTTGATGACGTGCAATGGTCTGAAGCAGCTACTTTGGTGATGAGCCCAGGGATTGACCGTCGGCGGGCGTGTTTTGCCGATTATTTCGGTACGGTGGTTAACGATGTTGAGCTCTTTGCATGCTTGGTGGATAAACCGGTGGTGGCGGTCACTGGGTCAAACGGTAAGTCAACGGTAGTCACCATGCTCGCCGAAGCGCTGAATGCGGGTGGCACACGCGCGATGTTGTGTGGCAATATCGGCTACCCAGTGCTATCGGCGTTAATTAATGATGCACCTGCTGATGTGTACGTGTTGGAGCTATCGAGTTATCAGCTCGAATGTTGCCCATCGCTTAGCCCTGATGTGGGTTGTGTGCTTAATGTCAGCCCGGATCATTTGGATCGCTATGACAGTATCGATAGCTATGCAGCTGCTAAAGAACGCTTGGTGATCCAATCCCATTTAAGCATTCTTAACCAAGATGATGCGTATTGTGTCGCGATGGCCGATAGTGCAACGAATGTTGCTTGGTTCGGCGCGCAGACAGAAAACCGAGTTGATGATCAAGGAATTTATTTAGATGACGCGTTGGTGCTTAAGCACGAAGCACTGACCGTAAAAGGACGGCATAATCTTTCTAACGCCTTAGTGGTGTTGATGATGCTTAATGCACTGGGAAAACTTAACGATCAAGCGTATCAAGCAGTGAGCACATTTGCTGGCCTGCCGCATCGCATGCAGGTGGTGGCGGAGGTTGATGGGGTTAGCTGGTTTAATGATTCTAAAGCAACCAATATTGGCGCCACTCAAGCCGCGCTCAATGGTGTTGATGCACCATTGATTTTGATTCTAGGCGGCGTGGGGAAAAATCAGGATTTTCATCTGCTCTCAGAAACCTTACAAACACAAACTTTGCGTGGGGTATTACTGATTGGTACGGATAACCACGCGTTAAGCAATGCATTGGATCAAGCCTGTATTGAGTATGAATCAGTGGGTACGATGGATCGCGCAGTCAGTCGTGCGCGTGAGATCGCGCAACGTGGCGATTGGGTCTTGCTGTCGCCAGCGTGTGCGAGCTTTGATCAATACCGTGGTTTTGCTCAACGTGGCGAAGACTTTACACAATTGGTACGTGGTCATGGTGAATAAAAAACCAGTCAAACAACCGATTAAGGATTTTCACAAAACCCAGCAAAAGGGTGGTTCACGTTTTGCTCAGTTGGTTTTTCCTGATCTTTGGCTGATCTTGTCGTTTCTGATGTTGCTTGCAGTTGGGGTTGTCGCGGTTACCTCGGTGTCTATGCCGCAGGCGGTGCACGAAGGGCTTAGCCCATATCATTACACGCTCCGTCAAGCTATTTTTATGGCTATCGGCTTTATTGGATTGTTTTTAACCCTCTATATTCCATCAATCACTTACCGGAAATACCGCTACTGGATTTTGATTGCGGCGTTTATCTTGATGCTGATGGCGTTTGTTCCTGGCCTCGGAGTGTCGGTGAATGGGTCAAGGCGTTGGATTTCTCTGGGGTTGTTTAATGTTCAGGTCAGTGAGGTGATGAAGCTGGCGTTGATTGTTTTTGCAGCCGCGTATTTAGAGCGTAACAGCCGGCGTTTGGATAATAGCGCCGCGCCGGTGTGGGTATTGGTCATTCCGCTACTGATTATCGTGGGTGTTTTACAATTACAGCCGGATTTGGGCGCAGCGGTGGTAATGGCCGGCGTGGTCTTCGCGCTGATGTTTTTAGCCGGCGCAAGGCTTCGTGATTTAGCGGCTTTAGCCCTACTCGGCATCATTGGTTTAGTTGGCCTGTTGATGATGAGCGGGTATCGTCGTGAACGTTTAGCGACCTTCCTCGATCCCTGGGCAAAAGATCGCGTTTATGATGAGGGATATCAGTTGGTACAAGCCCTGATCGCGGTCGGTAACGGACGATTACAAGGCTTAGGGCTTGGTCAGAGTGTACAAAAACACCAATTTTTACCTGAGGCGCACACCGACTTTATTTTTGCGATCATTGCCGAAGAAATGGGTTTTTTTGGGGCGATATTAGTGTTGGTTTTGTTTGCGGTGTTTGTTTGGCGATCGTTTGAAATCGCGTTGCTTGCTGATCGGATGCGCAAACGCTTTGCTTCATTGCTTGCCTATGGCATTGGTTTATGGGTGGCGATACAAACGCTGATTAATATCGGTGTGAGTATTGGCGCATTACCGACTAAAGGAATTACGCTACCGTTTATCAGCTACGGGGGTAGTTCGTTGATCATGATGATGATCGCTGTAGGGGTTCTGTTACGTATTGATGCAGAAAGTCGTTTTCAGGCGCGGCGCGAAGGGATGGATGTGTGAGCGCATTTTCAGGTAAAACCATTCTTTTTATGGCCGGTGGCACCGGTGGCCATGTGTATCCAGCGCTTGCTATTGCTAAGCGTTTGTCGGGTTTAGGCGCTACCGTTCACTGGCTGGGTAATGAGAGTGGATTCGAAGGGCAGAAAGTCCCTGATGCAGGCTATCAGTTGCACGATATTGCTGTGCGCGGCTTGCGTGGCAATGGGGCGCTAGGTTGGATTAAAGCGCCAATAATGGTCAGCAAAGCGATTTTAAAAGCGCGTCAAGTGATCAAACGTATTCAGCCAGATGTTGTTGTCGGTATGGGTGGTTTTGCGGCCGGCCCTGGTGGGGTGGCGGCTAAGTTATGTGGTGTGCCACTACTGATTCACGAACAAAATGCGGTAATGGGGCTGACCAATCGCCTGCTCTCGCGCATCGCATCAACGGTGTTGCTCGCAGATATTCGTGCGGCTGATCAGTTGGCGAGTGGCAAAACGTATCGCGTCGTCGGGAATCCGGTACGAGATGTTTTTTGGCAACAACCAGCGATTGATGCGCGCTATCAAGAACGCAGCGGCGCGATCCGTTTGTTGGTGATCGGTGGCTCGCAAGGGGCAAAAGCGATCAATGAGGTGCTGCCTAAGGCGTTAGCACGTTTGGATGCTGCTGCGTGCCCTCAAGTAACCCATCAAGTCGGACCGCGTTGGTTAGAAGCAGTACGCGAACAATACGCGGCTCAGCAGGTGCAGGCAGAAGTGGTTGCTTTTATTGATGAGATGGCAGAGGCTATGGCTGGTAGTGATGTAGTGTTATCACGTGCTGGTGCGCTCAGTGTCGCTGAAATTTCGGCGGTTGGTGTGCCGGCTATTTTTGTGCCGTTGCCGAGTGCGGTAGATGATCATCAAACGACGAACGCGAGTATTTTAGTCGATCAAGGTGCTGCTAAGCTGTTACCACAGGCAGAACTTAGCGCTGAGACACTTTCTCAGCTATTAAGTACGTACACGGATCGCAAAATACTTGCCGCTCAGGCGCACAAAGCACAAGCCTGCGCGCATAAACATTCAACCCAATATATTGTTGACGAAATCGAGGCATTATTATGACAGTACACGCGGCCGATATTCATTTTGGACGGATTGAAAAACGGCAAATGCGTCGAATTAAAGAGGTATTTTTTGTCGGTATCGGCGGTGTGGGTATGAGCGCAATCGCTGAAGTGTTGATTAACTTAGGCTATCAAGTTAGCGGCTCAGATCTGAATCCCTCGGCAAACACAGACCGGCTTAAAGCGAAAGGAGCAACACTCTATTTTGGCCACGATGCACAGAATGTGGCGCAGGCGAGTGTGGTGGTGACCTCATCAGCGATCAATCCAGCAAACCCGGAAGTTGCTGAAGCGCGTCGTTTGGGTATCCCAGTGATTCGTCGCGCGGAAATGCTCGCAGAATTAATGCGTTTTCGCTTTGGTATTGCGGTTGCTGGTACACACGGTAAAACGACAACCACCAGCTTAACTGCTTCGATTCTTGCTGATGCCGGATTAGATCCGACTTTTGTGATTGGTGGGGTATTAACCAGTGTCGGTAGTAACGCACGCTTGGGTGAGGGGCAGTATCTAGTCGCTGAAGCTGATGAATCCGATACCTCATTTTTATTTTTACAGCCGATGATCTCGATTGTGACCAATATTGATGCCGATCATTTGGAGAACTATGGCGGGAGTTATGAAAACCTCAAAGAAGGGTTTATCCAATTTCTGCATAACCTGCCGTTTTATGGTCTGGCTGTGGTGTGCGTTGACGATCCGGGTGTGCAAGCGATTTTGCCAGAGATTGCCCGACCTATTCGTACTTATGGCTTTAGTGATCAAGCGGAAATACAAGCGCGCAATGTTCGCCAGGATGGTCTTGTGATGCGCTTTGATGTTTATGATCGTCAGCGGGATCAAGAGTGGCCAATGGCGCTCAATATGCCGGGTAAACATAATGTGCTCAATGCGCTCGCCGCACTAATCGTGGCTGAAGAACTAGGGCTTGATCATACTGCGATTACCGAAGGGTTAGCGCAATTTCGTGGGGTGGGACGTCGCTTCACCCATCATGGTGTGGTGTCACATGCACGTGGTCAAGCCGATGTGTTTGAAGATTATGGTCATCATCCGAGCGAGATCAGTGCGGTGCTTGAGGCGGCGGCAGAAGGCTTTGCTGGACGCCGAGTCGTGGCAGTATTCCAACCACACCGCTACACGCGAACCAGAGATTTATTAGACGATTTTGCCGAAGTGCTTAGCCGTTGTGATACTTTAGTACTCACAGAAGTCTATAGTGCAGGCGAAACACCGATTGCTGGTGCTGATAGCCGCGATTTGGCGCGTGCTATTCGTGGACATGGTCGTGTTGAGCCAATTTTAATAGCTGAAAAAAACGCGTTAAATCAGCGTTTGCGAGAAGATTTATTGCACGATGATGATGTGGTGATTTATTTTGGTGCTGGAGATATTGGGCGCCAAGCGAAAGCGATGACGGAGGATGCGTAAATGAGTCAGTTATTATTACCGCAAGCGAGTGCTTTTGGCAAAGTTGTCGTGCTCTATGGCGGCACTTCTGCTGAGCGTGAGGTTTCGCTTAACAGTGGTAAAGCGGTGTATGACGGATTACTGGCTTATGGCATAGACGCACATTTGCTCGATACCGGTAAAGAAGATGTGATTAGCGCGTTACGCGATGGTGATTATGCGCGGGCGTTTATTGTCTTACATGGTCGCGGCGGGGAAGATGGCGAAATTCAATCGATCTTGCATTATTTAAAGATCCCATTTACCGGTAGCGATATGGCCTCATGTGCGATCGCGATGGATAAATTGGTGACGAAATCTGTATGGCGTGATGCGGGCCTGCCTGTGTTACCGGATATGCAGGTGTATGCTGATGACAGCTACGAGAGTATTGCGCAAGAATTGCGCAGCGCTTGTTTTGTGGTTAAACCGGCGCTTGAAGGCTCAAGTGTGGGGGTCAGCAGGGTCTCTAATCAACAGGAATTTGCCGCAGCGTTTATTGCAGCCGGTGGTGCGGGCGAAAAAATTATGGCTGAACCATGGATCGATGGTCGTGAATTAACCTATACCGTGCTTGGTGAGGATGTGCTGCCGAGTATTGAGATCATTGCCAGCGGCAGCCATGTATTTTATGATTATGAAGCGAAATATCTCGCTGATGACACACGCTATTTGTGCCCGGCACCGATTGAGGCTGCTCTTGATGGTGCGCTACGTGAAGATGCTTTGGCTGCATTTCTTGCCGTTGGCGGCTCTGGCTGGGGGCGGGTAGATTATTTGCTCGATGAACAAGGCTATGCTTCGTTGTTAGAGGTTAATATGGTGCCAGGAATGACCTCGCATTCTTTAGTACCACTCGCTGCGAAGGAAGCAGGGTTAGATTTCACCACGCTAGTCGTGGCAATTTTAGCGCAAACAATGTGATGAATGATGGTGCGGCGTAAACACAACAAACCCAGAACATCAGTCAGTGTGCCGCTGCAAGAGCGTACGCTGGGACATTTGATTGCTGCGGTGATTGAAGCAGGCTTCATCCTTATCTTGGTGATTGCTTTGTTTGTGGTTGGGTTTTTCGCTTATAAACGTTTTACCGAGGAAGCTTTTTTTCCGTTACAGCGTTTAATTATTGCCGAACCGCTGCGTTATGGGGAAACGGCAACCATTGAAGATGCCGTGTTAGCCCAAGGTGAAAAAGACCTGCTCCATTTTGATGTCAATCGACTGGCGAGCGAGATTAACGCGTTGCCTTGGGTGAAAAGTGCTTCGGTGGAAAAACGTTGGCCGGATGCGGTGTATCTAAACATCAATGAACGTATACCGGTGGTACGTTGGAAAAACGACTATCTTGATAAAGATGCGGTGCGTTTTAGCCTGCCGTACCCGCCACGCGATGAGCTGCTGTTTATGCTTTCAGGGCCTGATGGCTCTGAACAGAAAGTACTGCAGCGCTATCGTGAAATGGAGCCGTGGTTACTTGGACAAGAAATCGTGCCGCAAGATATTCGTCTTGACCCGCGACTGATTTGGCATATTGGGTTGGCTGGTGATATTGATGTGATTGTTGGGCGTGATCAGCTCAATAATCGTTTAAAAAAGCTGGCAGAAGTGTATCAGCGGATCATTAAACCGTATGGGCAATATGTTCAAACCGTGGATTTGCGCTATCAAGATGGTTTTTCGGTGCGCTGGAAACCAGGCGTGGTGCCGAAGCCGCAAACGGATAATAACGAATCATGAGAAAGGTAGTCTATGAGTGAACAATCAATCCGCGTTGTTGCTGATTTAGGTAGCCAGTATATACGCGTGGCGGTCGTAGAGGCCAACGCTGATGCGCCTTGTGCTGTATTGGGTCGTGGCGTTGCTGAACCTAGCGGGATGCGCCATGGGGTGATTGTTGATATGCAGCGTCTATGCGATGCGCTCAGTCGTGCAGTTGGTGATGCAGAGCGTGAATCGGGCTTAAAAATTAACGGTGCGGTGTTTAATATTGGCGGCTCTGATGTGCTGGCGATGAACAGTGAAGCCGTGATCAGCGTGCGCCATGCGCGTAAGGTGGGCGAGGCTGAACGTTCAGAAGTGATCAATGCAGCACGCGCGCAAGCGATCGATGGGCGCTATCATATGCTCCACGCCTTACCACAGCATTATCGCGTTGACGAACACGAAGGCATTGATAACCCGATCGGCATGGTCGCCGATACATTGGGTGCGTATTTGCATATTATTCAGGTGCCACGCCATCAAACCGAGAATATCGAACAATGCGCCGATGAAGTGGGGTTGAGCGTTGAAGGGTATGTGTTTAACGGCTTTGCAGGATCAAAGTTATTACTCAACGAAGAAGAAAAAGCGCTCGGTGCGTGCTATGTAGATATTGGTGCAGGATCACTCGATTTTATGGTGTGGTATCGTAACCAACCGCTGCATTGCGGTAGTCTACCGATTGGTGGTGAGTATGTGTCGAGTGATATCGCACAAGTCTTACGCACCCCACGTAATTACGCCGAACAAATTAAGTGCCACTACGGCTCACTTGAGAATACGCACACAAACCAAACGGTGAGTGTGCCGAGTACGGGACGGCGGGACGATAAAACGGTGCCACTCTCACAAGTTAATGAGATTATTCGCACACGCTATGCTGAATATTTTGCGATGTTATCTAAAGCGCTGCATCGTGGCGGTTGTCGCGAAATTATTCGTGGCGGCATTGTTTTAGGCGGTGCGGCAGCGAACATGCCAGGCATTGACACATTTGCAGCGAAACAGCTCGGTGTGCCTGCTCGAGTGGCGGAGCTTCCTTATATACCGGGGCTAGACGCCCAAGAACGCGCGCTTGGTCATTGGAATAACTGTATGGCGATGGCGGATGAACTTTATCATCCTTATGCGCAAGGCATCTGGTTAGAGAGGCGTAAAAAAGGTATAATCGACAAGATTATGGAATTATTAAAGTAACAACGGTGCGCAGAGGACTCTATGGCTTTTGAATTAATGGATGAACAAGAAAATATGCGTCATGTGCTGATTAAAGTCATCGGCGTTGGCGGTGGCGGCTGTAACGCAGTTCGGCAAATGATGGATTTTGACTTTGAAGGCGTTGAATTGATCAGCGCGAATACCGATATGCAAGTGCTGCAAAAAAGCCCGATTCAAACCAAATTACAACTTGGCGTGCAAACCACCCGCGGCTTGGGTGCAGGCTCTAAACCCGAAGTAGGTCGCCGTGCGGCAGAAGAAGACCGCGAACGCATTCAAGAAGTCTTAGCTGGTGCCGATATGGTGTTCGTTGCGGCGGGTATGGGTGGTGGTACCGGGACTGGTGCCGCACCTGTAATTGGTGAAATTGCTCGCGATATGGGGATTCTAACTGTAGCGATCGTCACCAAACCGTTCCACTTTGAAGGCGCTAAGCGGATGCAGAAAGCTGAAGCCGGCTTAGAGCAGTTGAAAAAATCCGTCGATTGTTTGATTGTGATCCCGAACGATCGAATTTCCGCAGTGATGGATGATGATGCGCCATTATTGGATTCGTTTAAAACCGTTGATGATGTGTTGAAAAACGGCGTTCTAAGCTTGGCGAACGTGATTCAGCGCGATGGTCTGATCAATATGGACCTTGAAGACGTGAAAACCATTATGAGCGAACGTGGGATCGCAATGATGGGCACTGGTGAGGCTGAAGGTGAAGACCGTGCACGGGCGGCGACTGAGAAAGCCATTTCTTCACCACTGTTGGAAAATATCGATTTGTCGCGCGCACGCGGCTTGTTGGTGAACGTCAGCGCGAATGCCTCGATGAAGAAAAGCGAATATATTGCCGTTGGTGAGTTGATCAATAGCTTGATTGATGAAGACTTGGTCAACGTGAAGCTCGGCTTGATGATTGATGAAGAGCTTGGTGATACCTTCCGCGTGACCGTGGTTGCTACTGGGATTGGTAGTGATCCGGTGGATGAGGGTTCTGATGGTAATGCGATTAGCGAGCCAGCCGATGACGATGATTACATTAATCTGAATATCCCGGCTATTTTACGGACTAAGGTTTAAATCGATGCTCAGACAAAAAACCATTCGCCGTCCGGTAGACGGTTCGGGTATTGGTTTACATAGCGGAAACCGTGTCGATATGCGCTTATTACCAGCGCCGATTGATAGCGGAATTGTTTTTCGTCGCAGTGATTTGACCCCGGCGGTTGAGATTCCAGCAAATGCCGATTTGGTGCGCGATACGATGCTGTGTACCGCGTTGGTTAATGCTGATAACGTCCGCGTGGCCACCATCGAACACCTTATGTCTGCGCTCTATGGTTTGGGCATTGATAATATTATCATCGAAGTCAGTGCGCCGGAAATTCCGATTATGGACGGCTCTGCTGCGCCTTTTGTCTATTTATTGCAGCAAGCCGGCATTCAAGAACAAGATGCGGCTAAACGCTTCATGGAGATTCTCGAGCCGATTGAAGTGCGCGATGGTGATAAATGGGCGCGTTTAGTGCCGTTTAATGGCATGCGTTTTGATTTCACGATTGATTTTACCCATCCGGTGTTCCGTTATCGCAACGCGCATATTCGTTTAGATGTGAATACCCAAGACTACGTGCATGAAATTAGTCGCGCGCGAACCTTTGGCTTTTTGCAAGATATTGAATATTTACACAGTAATGGATTGGCGCTTGGTGGCAGCTTAGATAATGCGGTTGTGGTCGATGAATTTCGGGTGATGAACGAACGTGGCCTGCGCTACGATGATGAATTCGCCCGTCATAAATTGCTCGATGCCATGGGTGATCTGTACCTCATAGGTGCGCCAATTCGCGGTTGGTATGTTGGCTATAAATCTGGGCATGATTTGAATAATAAACTTGCTTTAGCGATGCTTGAGCGCACCGATGCTTGGCGTTGGCGAGAAGTTGATGGCGCTGAAGGTGCATCAGATACATCGGTTGATCCATTACTTAATGGGCAATTACATTACCGCTAATCATTGAACGTCGGTGGCTGTCATTTTAAGGTCACAGGGGCTTAATCGTTTTGATTATAATGTTAATGCCAAAAAGAAAGCCTTGAGAGAGACGATATGACAGACAACGCCAAACCCTCTTTAGAAACGTTGCGCGAAAAAATCAACGCACTTGATGCAGAGATTTTAAACGCGTTATCAGCACGAGCGCGCTGTGCGCAGCAGGTTGGTGAAGTAAAGCGGGTTAATGAAGGCGAGCAGATTGTCTTTTATCGTCCTGAGCGTGAGCGACAAGTCCTTGAGCGGATCCAAATGCTCAACCAAGGGCCTTTATCTGATCAAGAAGTGGCACGGTTATTCCGCGAAATAATGTCCGCATGCCTGGCGCTTGAGCAACCACTACAAATCGCTTACCTTGGTCCTGAAGGCACGTTTACCGAATCTGCCGCACTCAAACAATTTGGCCATAGTGTGTGCACGCAACCCAAACGCAGTATTGGGGATGTGTTTAAAGCAGTTGAGCACGGCGATTGCCATTATGGGATTGTGCCAGTTGAAAATTCCACCGAAGGAATGGTTACCCATACGCTTGATATGTTCGTCCATTCTTCGTTGGATATTTGTGGCGAAGTTCAGTTGCGTATTAGCCAGAATTTACTCACGTTTGCCCAGGATCCAGCGGAGATTGAGCGTGTCTATTCACATGGGCAATCGATCGCGCAATGTCGCGCCTGGCTCAACGAGCACCTGCCCAATGCCGAGCAAATTCAGGTATCGAGTAATGCTGAGGCGGCAAAACTGGCTAAGACGGATACCAAAGCGGCAGCGATAGCCGGCAAAATGGCGGCAGAGCGCTACGAGATGCCGATTCTTTTTACGAGCATCGAAGACGATGATAACAACACCACACGCTTTATTGTCATTGGCCGGCAGACGATTGAAGCATCCGGTAAAGATAAAACCACGATTTTAGTTTCTTCACATAACCAGCCAGGCTTATTGTTCCGCTTGCTTGAGCCGATTTCACGCCACGGCGTCAATATGACACGGATTGAATCTCGCCCAAGTCGCAAAGGAATGTGGGAGTATGTTTTTTTCATCGATTTGGAAGGCCATCGTGACCAGCCCAATTTGGCTGCATTGTTTGAAGAACTTCGTGGTGAGGCGAGTTTGTTTAAGGTGCTTGGTTCTTACCCAACTTCGGTGCTGACCTAAGTCGATACGATGGTTGATTTCAGCATAACATTGATGGTTATCCGCTTGGTTAGGAGTCTCTCATGAGTGAACAAGCTTCATTAGGCACCGTAGCGATCGTTGGCGTCGGTTTGATCGGTGGATCATTAGCGCTGGCGTTAAAAAAAGCTGCTGTGGTGGATGCAGTGATTGGCGTGGATCAAAGTCGTGGTGCATTGCATCAAGCGCTTGATTTAGGCGTTATTGATGAGATTGGTGAGTGGTCTGACTTAACGCGTGCGGATGTGATTGTTTTAGCCACACCGGTTGATGCGCTATTTAGCGTGTGTCAGGGCTTACATGATTTGGATTTGCGTGCAGGGGTGGTGGTTACGGATGTTGGTAGCACCAAAGGTTCTGTGTTAGCAGCGATGCGTGAGGCTTATGGTGAGGTGCCAGCGTGGTTTGTGCCGGGTCATCCGATCGCTGGACGTGAACGAAGCGGGGTTGGCGCCGCGGCCGCTGACTTGTTTCATCAGCACAAAGTCATTGTGACCACATTGCCCGAAACCGATGATGCGGCTTTAGGTGTGGTGAGTCGTATGTGGCACGCGACTGGTGCACTCGTGAGCTTCCTATCTATCGATGATCATGATGAGGTGTTAGGGGCGACCAGTCATCTACCGCATGTGTTGGCCTATCTGTTGGTCGATATGCTCAAAAAAGATTTACACCATGAAGAGATATTTTCTTACGCGGCGGGAGGCTTTCGTGATTTTACGCGTATTGCCTCAAGTAGTCCGGTGATGTGGCGCGATGTGTGTTTACATAATCCAGAGGTTCTAAAGCGCCTAATCGCGAATTACCGTAGCCGTCTGGTCGCCTTTGAACAGTTGCTCGACGATGGCGATGGCGAGCGTATCGAGGCGCTGTTTCTCGCGGCTAAACGTGCGCGTGATGCACATTATCAGTTAGACAACGAATCATAAAGGGAAGACGATGACGGCAAACAATTGTTGGCGCACAGCGCCGGCGGATGCGCTTAATGGTGAGATCACTGTGCCAGGGGATAAATCGATTTCTCATCGCGCGATTATGCTCGGTGCGTTGGCTGAAGGGGTGAGCGAAGTGAGCGGTTTTCTCGAAGGTGAAGACTGTCTCGCCACCATGCACGCTTTTCAAGCGATGGGCGTGCCGATTCATCACCATGGTGAAGGCAAAGTGACGATCGAGGGTCAGGGTTTGCAGGGTTTAGAAGCACCTGATCAGGCGTTGGACGTGGGTAATTCCGGTACCAGTATGCGCTTGATGGCAGGGGTTCTTGCCGGACAAGCTTTTGATAGCGTATTAGTCGGTGATCATTCATTAATGCGCCGCCCGATGGCTCGGGTGACTGAACCTCTAAACAAAATGGGTGCACGTATCCACACCAGTGAAACCGGTACCGCGCCTATTGCCATTCAAGCAGCACAGTTACGCGGTATTGACTATGCTTTGCCAGTCGCCAGTGCGCAATTAAAATCGTGTTTACTGTTTGCGGGCTTATATGCGCAAGGGCGAACGATGCTGCACGATTGCGGGGTGAGCCGAGATCATAGCGAACGCATGCTACAGGGTTTTGGTGTCGATTTAATTATTGATGGGACAACGATTGGTATTGAAGGTGGACAGCGTTTGCGCGGCAGAGAAGTGGTTGTGCCGGGCGATGTCTCATCGGCGGCGTTTTTCATCGTTGCAGCGTTGATTGCCCCACAAGCGGATGTGCTCATTCACAATGTCGGGATGAACCCAACCCGCGCCGCTGTGATTGATATTTTGCAGGCAATGGGTGGCGATATTACCATACTTAATGCGCGTGAAAGTGGTGGTGAACCGGTAGCGGATTTACGGGTTAAATCTTCGCAACTGCGCGGTATTACCATTGATCCGCGCCTTGTGCCGATCGCCATCGATGAGTTTCCAGTGATTTTTGTTGCGGCAGCGTGTGCACAAGGGGTGACGCGCGCGACTGATTTGGCCGAGCTGCGGGTAAAAGAAAGTGATCGTTTGGCGGTTATGGCTGCTGGATTACAGGCGTGCGGTGTACGCTGTGATGAAGGTGAATCTAGCTTGACGATCGAAGGTGGAGGATTACTTGGTGGGGCAACGATCGATAGCGATGGTGATCATCGTATTGCGATGAGTTTTGCGGTTGCCGGGGTAGTTGCGCGTGAGCCGATTACGATTAACAACTGCGCCACAGTCGCATCTTCTTTCCCGAATTTTCGCGAACTCGCGGTTTCGTTGGGGATGCACATCGAGGTGAATGATGCGTAAAGTGATTACCGTTGATGGCCCAAGTGGGGTTGGCAAGGGTACGTTGTGTCAAGCCTTAGCGCGCGATTTGGGCTGGGCGTATTTAGACAGTGGCGCGCTCTATCGATTGTTGGCTTTAGCGGTATTACGCGAAGATCTGCGTGACGGTGATACACAGGCACAAACCGATTTATTGGCGCGTCTGTCAATTGATTTTGCCACCACTGATACTGGCGTGGCCGTGTTACTCAATGGTGAGGATGTGACCAGTGCGTTGCGTAATGAAGACTGTGCGGCGATGGCTTCTGAATTGGCAGCAAAACCCGAAATTCGTGCGGCGTTACTCGATAAACAGCGTGATTTTGCTGCTGATGAACCTCTGGTTGCTGATGGCCGCGATATGGGGACTGTGGTCTTTCCGCAAGCCCCACTCAAGATTTATCTCACCGCTTCAGCAGAGGTTCGCGCGCAAAGACGCTATAAGCAGTTGAAAGAAAAAGGTGATTGTGTTAATTTATCGCGCCTGACTGCCGAGATTGCCGCGCGTGATGCGCGTGATTCTAACCGGGCAGTCGCGCCGCTCAAACCAGCTTCGGATGCGGTGGTCATCGACACGGGTGCTTTGTCGATTGAAAGTGTGCTCAGCAAGGTGAAAAGCTTGGTGAGCGAGTTTATTCGTTAATTTATTTATTCAACCAGAGATTTTTATTCATGGCAGAAACATTTGCAGAACTTTTTGAAAAAAGTATCGAAAACACAGAACTCAAGCCGGGTTCAATTATTAAGGCAGAAGTTGTTGAAATCGGAAAAGATTTCGTTGTTCTCAACGCAGGCCTAAAATCAGAAGGCTTCATTCCTTTAGAACAATTCACTAATGATCAAGGCGAGATGACCATCGCGGTTGGTGATGAAGTGGAAGTGGCATTAGAAGCCCTTGAAGATGGTTTCGGTGAAACCCGTATTTCACACGAAAAAGCACAACGCATCCGTACTTGGGAAGTGTTGGAGCAAAAATTCAACGATGAAGAAACCGTTACTGGCTTGGTGTCTGGTCGCGTTAAAGGCGGCTTTACTGTGGATGTGGAAGGCGTTAAAGCGTTCTTGCCAGGTTCTTTGGTTGACGTACGTCCGGTTAAAGATCCAGGACAAATCGAAGGCAAAGAGATTGAGTTTAAGGTGATTAAGCTTGATCAACGCCGTAATAATATCGTGATTTCACGTCGCGCGGTGCTTGAGCATGAATACCGTGCTGAGCGCGAAGAAATCCTTAAAAACTTGCAAGAAGGTGATGTGGTCAAAGCAGTGGTTAAAAACCTCACTGACTACGGCGCATTCTTGGATCTTGGTGGTGTGGACGGCTTGTTGCACATTACCGATATGGCGTGGAAGCGTATTAAGTACCCATCAGAAGTCGTTAACATCGGCGACGAAGTAGAAGTTAAAGTATTGAAGTTCGATCGTGAGCGCGCTCGTGTATCACTCGGCTTGAAACAGCTTGGTGCGGATCCTTGGGGTGACATCGCTGAGCGTTATCCAATGGATAGCAAAACCAGCGGTAAAGTCACCAATATCGCGGATTACGGTGCGTTTGTTGAAATCGAAGACGGCGTGGAAGGCTTAGTTCACGTGTCTGAAATGGATTGGACGAACAAAAACGTTAACCCACGTAAATTTGTAGCCGTTGGCCAAGAAGTTGAAGTGATGATCTTGGAAATCGATGGTGAACGTCGTCGTATTTCACTCGGTATGAAGCAGTGTCAAGCGAACCCTTGGCAAGAGTTTGAGAAGAATTTCAACAAAGGCGATCATGTAAACGGTCAAATTAAGTCGATTACTGACTTCGGTGTATTCATCGGTTTAGATGGCGGTATCGACGGTTTGATTCACTTGTCTGACCTTTCTTGGGATGAGGCTGGTGAAGAAGCGGTTCGTGCGTATCAAAAAGGTCAGGATATCGAAGCGGTTATCTTGGCAATTGATGCCGAGCGTGAGCGTATTTCACTCGGTGTAAAACAACTCACCCAAGACACCTTCTCACAATTTGCCAGCGCTAATGGCCGTGGTTCATTGGTTACTGGTCATGTGGTTGAAGTGGATGAGCGTCAAGCAGTTATCCAGCTTACCGATGAGATTACCGGTACATTGAAAGCCGCAGAAGCAGCGATCGAACGTGTTGAAGATTTGAGCAAAATCTTAAGCGTTGGTGATGAAGTGGAAGCGAAAGTCATTAATGTTGATCGTAAGCATAAGAACTTCAGCCTCTCTATCCGTGCGAAAGATGTGGCAGAAGAGAAAGCAGCGATTCAAGACTATACCCGTAAAGACAGCCAATCAGGCACCTCGCTCGGCGATATTTTCAAAGAATTAAACGCTGACGATTAATGATTGTGGTGGCGACTCGCTCGCCACCTTTACCTGTCTGCAAGGAGATTCCACTATGACTAAATCAGAACTTATCGAACGTTTGACTTTGCGTTATCCTGAGATGCGTGCGCAAGATGTGGAAGAATCGGTGAAACTCATCATCGAAAAAATCTGTCAAACCTTAGAAAAAGGTGATCGTGTTGAGATTCGCGGTTTTGGCAGTTTTTCATTGCATTATCGCGATGCTCGAGTCGGGCGAAATCCGAAAACCGGTGAATCGGTCAAGGTGCCAGCAAAATCTATCCCGTATTTCCGTGCGGGTAAAGAATTGCGCGAACGCGTTGATTTCTAATGACGAACTATCGGTTTCGATCGATCAAACAGCGCCTTAGGGCGCTGTTTTCATTTGCCGGCAGCGGATTTGTGCTGCTGGTTAGCGGCGTGTTGTTGATTCTGATTGCCGCTTATGCCTGGGATCGTGGATTACTGGCGGATTTTGATGCGTCAGTTTTACCACCAAAAGTGGGCATTAATACACAATATGATTGTCGTTTATTATGGATTGATGATGGCGACAGTATTCATGTTCGTTGCGATCAAGAGCAGTGGCGGGTACGTTTGCTCGGTATTGATGCGCCTGAGATGGGGCAAGCACCTTGGGGTGCACGTAGCAAAGACGTATTAACTGAGCTACTTAGTGATGAACTGACCTTGCGCACTCATGGACTTGATGTGTATCAGCGGGTGCTGGCTACGGTGTATGTCGGTGAGCAAGATATTAATTTACTAATGATTACCCGTGGTGCAGCAGTCGCCTATAGAGGCGACGATACCCCTGATGCGTATTACTCTGCTGAGCGGATCGCTAAAGCACAAAAACTTGGCATTTGGGGGCAGCCTGGTGAGCAGCAAGATCCCAAGCGTTGGCGGCGCTATCATTTATAGTGATCTGTAGCAAAATCGATGATCATTTAAAGCAATGAGCGTGCTAGACTTACAGGCTCAGTGCACGGTTAGCTCACAAACAAAGCGATAAGCTAACAGTACCGATTATTTAACGAAATAGCACAGGCGAGTAATACCTTATGACGCAGATTCCCGCTCTAAACATTGCTCTAAAAGGTAAAGCCCTTATTGAAGCATCAGCTGGGACTGGGAAAACCTGGACGCTAAGTGGGATATTATTGCGTTTATTGGTTGAAGATAAGCGTGAACCGCGAGAAATTATTGCCACTACTTTTACTAGAGCGGCCGCAAGTGAGATGCAAACGCGCGTGGCTGAACGGTTGGCACATTTGCGAGGCTTGTTGGTTTCGATCTTTTTAAACTATCAGCAAGACAACACTTTTTTAGGCGATGACGGGCTGAGCGCACGAATCGAGGCCTATTTAGATCAGCTTGTCCTTCAGGCAGGTGATCAGCAACAGGCTGCCGAAGACCATATTAATCGACATTTATTAATCAACGCAGCCAATCAAGGTATCCATGGGCTGATTGAGGCCTATACCTATTGCTCATTAGCATTGGTTGATGTGGATAAGCTCTTTATTGGGACGCTTGATAGTTTATTTCAACGTTGGTTGCGAGAGCTGGCGTTAGAAAGTGGCGTAAGCCGTATTCAAATCAATACCGAAACTCAAGCATTAGAGCAACTCACCCATCACCATCTTCGCCAATTTTATCAGCAGCAGGCGAGAGAGAATCCTGAATTACTGAATCATTTAGATCAGAAAAACACCTTAGCACTCGACAAATACACCGATACCAGCAAAAGTGCCCTCGGTTATGGCTATGCACCGTTTTTACGGGTCCCTAAGCAGGACTTTGACCGTGAGGTATGGCGCTCGAGCATTGACGCATTGCAACGCTTTGATGAGAACGATGTCGCTGAATTGGTGATGTTACTTGATGACGGTAAGCGGCAGAAATGGTTGAGTGGTCGTAATGGTTCGTTGGCTAGCTATTACCATGAGCTGCCCAATTTGTTCTGTGATGCTCAGCAAGGTTTAGTTGTTGTTACATTCAAAGGGCTGGCGAGAAATATTATAAATGCCACCGACCCAGAAAGTAGCGTATTCAACAAAGCTGCTCCAGATGACTACCGTAAGAGGATTAGTGAACATCGGTTGCTGGTTACTTTGCGTGCTTTTGTCGAACAACAGCAACAGCTTGAACAAGCAGCGGATATTTTGCAGGCACAAAGCGTTATCGATAATGTGCAGTATGTACGTGAACATTTGCCCGATGTATTACAACAAGCCGGTGAAACTACCTTTGACGCGTTACGTGATCAGCTCAGCGCTGCGCTTCATGGTAAACAAGGTGAGGCGTTGGTTGCCTATATTGCACAGCGTTACCCAGTGATCCTGGTCGATGAAGCGCAAGATTTGAACGCAGAACAGAGCGCTTTATTAGAGCGCGTGTATTTTCGCGATAACGTCTCGGGCTTTTTCTTGATGGTGGGTGACCCCAAGCAGGCGATTTATGGTTTTCGGGGCAGCGATGTGGCGAACTTTCGTCAGTTACGCAATAAAATTGATCCGGCGCAGCGTTATACACTTGATACCAACTTTCGTTCTGCCCATCGCTTGATCGAAGCGCTCAATGAAGCCTATGCGCACACAGCAACAGATGCCCTTGGTGAAGATATTAGCTATCAGAAGATGCAGGCGAAGCATAGCAATGATCGTCTGCGAGCTATACTCAACCGTGAAGGTGGGAATATTCAAGCGCCACTATTATGGTTAAAGAGTAAGGATGCTGGGCAAGCGCTTGAACAGGTGCTTGAGGTGGTACAACGTCTTACTGATCCGCATAGCCAGTATATCCGTCAAAATGAAGACGGAACGCTTACCACAATTCGGGGTCAGGATATTTTGATTCTGGCCAGTGGTAATAATAAGCTCAAAGAAATTGAAGCGTTACTCAACGCTAATCATATTGCGACCGAACGTCAAGCGGATCATAATTTATTTGAGCAAACGATGGCTGAGGAGTTACTAGCATTGATGCAGGCGATGCTTTCTTCCGAACACAGCGGCTTATTACGTCGCGTGCTCTGTGGGCCATTATATGGGCTCGATTATCATGAGCTTTATGCCTTAGAAAGCGATACCAGTAAACATTGGCGCTGGGATGATTTACGGCAGCGTTTCCAAGAAGCGGGCGCTATCTGGCGGGAGCATGGTTTATTGAGTGCGCTACAATCGTTGCTTCCACAAAAAAATCACCTTGGACGTAGTGTGTGGACGCAGCTTGCTGCGCAACAAGCACCGCAATGTTTTCGCGATTTATTGGATTTGCGCGCATTACAGCAGGTGATTGCTGATCATGAGCAGCGGTTGCGTCCGCGCCAATTTATTGATTGGTGGCGTGAGCGGCTCGATGAACCACCCAACAATGAATGGGCATTATGCCCACCACTGCCAGGCGTTGATGCGGTGCGGTTGATGACCATCCATAAGGCTAAAGGCTTACAGGCGCCGGTGGTGATTGTGGTTGCGCCCAATCCCTCTAATCGATCAAACCAGTTTTCGGTTGGCACATTGCATCAAGACAATACGCTCTATCTAAGCGCGACACCTAAAGATCCACGGTATGCGCCACAGATTGAGCAAGAAGCGAAAGCTGAGCAGCAGCGTTTAATCTATGTCTCGCTCACCCGTGCTGAAGATTTATTGGTGGTGGTGTATCAAGACAGGAGCATTGATGCGATTACAGATTTAGCAGCAACAAGTGAGCAGGCAAGCTACGCACTGCGCGCTGATGAAGAAACGCTTGCTGGGTGTATCAGTCAAGACCAGCCTTTAGAAAGCAATGTTGCGCAAGAAGTTGTCGAGCCTCTGCTTAATCCTCTCCAAGAGCCCAAGGCGAGCGGTTGGCGTAAAACCAGCTTTAGTGCGCTCAATCGCTTGCTGGTACGTGATGAGGCATTGGCCGTGTACGATGACCGCGCTTTTGAACTACATGGTGAAACGCAAGAGGCGGCTGAGTATGACAATGTTGCGCTCCCATTTCGCTTTGCACGCGGTACTGAGGCAGGTTCGTTTTTGCATGAAGTGTTAGAAAAGGTCGATGGGCAATATGCCGCGCATTGGTCAGTATTGCTCACGCGATTGCTGGATAAATATCATTTGCTCAGTATGTATGAGTCAGAGATTACTGGCTTAGAAAGCTGGCTTAAGCAGTTGGTGGATAGCCGATTAATTGGTGGGTTAAGCTTGGCGCAGTTGGCAAAGGCTGACCAACAGCGTGAGTTAGGCTTTTCGTTATCACTCAATTCACGTGATCGACTGCCGATTAGAGAGATTAATGCGCTTTTTGCCCAGTGGGGTAAGCCGGTTCAACTCAATGCCAACGACCAGCGTTTATACGGATTTTTACGCGGAGAAATCGATTTAGTCTATCGCCATAACGGGCGTTATCATGTGGTGGATTACAAATCCAACCATCTAGGTTATGAGGCCAGCGATTATTGTGAAGCCAAAATGATTGAAGCGATGGATGAGCATCATTATTGGCTGCAAGCCGTGATTTATCAGCTGGCGTTGCACCGTTTACTGCGCACACGTCTTGAAGGTTATGACCCAGAGAAACATCTTGGGCCGGCAGAATATTTCTTTATTCGTGCCGCAGGGGCAGATGACCCGACTTTAGGGCATCTACGTGTGGATATTCCCACAGAATTGGTCGTGGCCCTGGATGGTTTACTGGCTTATCGGCAAGCCTCTTAATCAGCTTGAGTGATAAGTCGCCTAAGCGGCGACTTCAAGTAGCATCAGCCATCCGGCGAGGGTAAGCATCGACAAAATCGTTTGGAGGCTAATCACTGCCGCCATTAAATCGGCATCACCACCAAGCTGTTTGCTGAGAATATAGCTCGAGGTAGCGGTTGGTGTGGCAGCAAAAACCATCACTACAATTAACAACGCACCCTCAATGCCGATAACCCAAGCGAGGAGCCAGGCCAGCGCTGGCACGATAATTAAGCGCAGTAGGGTGGCGCCAGTGAGTAAGGTAATCTGTCCACGCGCCCAATATTCAACCAGTAATTTTAGGCGCACATTGGCGCCAATGGATAGTAGCGCTAAAGGCAATGCTGGGCGCGCAAGCAGTTCAGCGGTATCGAGCAAAATCGATGAGATGCCGATAATGTTGAACAGAAAGCCGGCTAATGTGCCAAGAATTAACGGGTTGGTGATTAATGAATGGGCAATATTGCCTAATGGGATACGCGCGCCACGACGGGTGAAAAAGCTTAAGACGCTGCATACGTTGATCAGTGGGATGACGAGTCCGGCAAAGACCGCAGCCAGCGCCAGTGTGTCATTTGACCAAAGGGCGGCAATAATGATGAAATACACATAGCTGTTAAAGCGAACCAAGGCCTGATAAACGCTGCTCTGAGCGCTGGAGTCTGCGCCTGTAAAGCGTACAAAAGCGACCACCAAAATGGCGGTAAAGACAAAATAGCCGAGTAAGAACCATAACACCGACTGCCAAGGCACTTGCGCTAAATCGACTACGGCAATTTTGCCAATCAGTAAGGCTGGAAAGAGGACAAAATAAATCAGCTTATCGCTGGCAGCCCAAAAGGTTAGCGGCAAAAAATCCAGGCGACGTAAGACTTGTCCGAGAATAAGTACCAAACAAATTGGCAGAATGGTGGCGACGACTAATCCCATGATAGTTGCGTGCTTAGAGCTTGATTAACACATAAACCAAGGCAATCACGCCAGCCATTAAGAGCGCAAATGTCCCCCAATATTGCGGCGCTTCTTTACTGCGTTGCATCATTTCTTTAATGCCGCCACGGTTGCGGTAAATCATCCAAATAAAAAATACAGCGACCGCAGCCGCGCCAATGCTACCCCAGTTCATAAGCACTCCTAAAAATCTTTTTCCAGTTGACATAACCAAGGTGGCGATTCAATCGATCCGAGCTTGGTTGCGTGATTTTGCCTATTATAAAACTAACACAACCCACGTTGATAGGCTGATTTGCCGATTCTCACATCACGCTAATCGAGCAGCTCATGCAAGCGATCTCGGAGTTGTTGCAGGGTGGTGGTATCCGTGATTGCTTGATGATTGGCATCAGTAAGGTAAAACGTATCTTCGACTTTCTCACCTAAGGTGGCGATTTTCGCATGCGCAAGATGGATGCCTTGTTCTAAAAAGACGCGACTGATGAGTGAGAGCAGACCATGACGGTCTTTGCACGTTAAGTGCAAAATGGTGCGGTCGTGCTGAGCGTCCTGCTCAATGTCGATTTTGGTGTGGGTGTTGAAATGCTGCAGTGGCGTGCGACTGAGGCGTTTACCAAGCGGCTTAGGCGCTTCCTGATTAATGATGAAGTGTTGCAGTGCACTGACGTGGCTCTCGGTGAGCGGGAATTGTTCGTTTAAGGTGTATTGCTGGATGGCGAGTGTACCATCTTCGCTACGATATAAGCGGGCTTCGACGATATCCAGATCGTGACGTTCCATACAGTGTGTGGCGCGGGCAAAGAGTATATCACTGGCGCTTGGTGCGCTGATAAACAGCCTTGGTGGACTGGATAAGGTTTGGCTGACCGCAGGTTGTACGCCATGCTCGAGTAAATGCACAGTTTTCGCGGCAATCACCACCGGTTCTTCGTTTAAGAAAAATGCCTCTGGTAAGTTATCCCAGCAGCGACGGATATCGGTAGGGTCTGCATCAAGCACTGCCAAGGTCTCGTTTTGTGCGTGGGTAATTTGCGCGGCAATATCCGGTGGGGTGTTTTTAAGTGCGTTGACGCTAAGCCGGTAGAGGGTAAAGAGGAGATTGGCACGCCAGCTGTTCCATAGCGTCGGACTGGTCGCGGTAATATCGGCCATAGTTAGGAGATATAGCGCATCTAAATAACGTCGATCAGGGAATTTGCGGGCAAATTCGCTGATCACTTCAGGATCGGTAAGGTCTTTTTTCTGGGCAGTGAGCGATAAGCTCAGATGTTCTCGGACGAGGAAAACCAGTAAATCGCGCTCCTCAAGGTTTAGGGCGTCATTTTCAGCGGCAAAATTGGCTGCCATTTCGGCGCCTATATCGCTATGATCACCGTGATAGCCTTTGCCAATATCATGAAACAATGCGGCGAGATAGAGCGTTGCTGGCTCGCGGAAGTTAGTGAGTAGTTCGTGCGCTTGCGGGTAGTCCTCTTGTGGTTCTTTAAAGCTATCTAGCACACGAATGAGATGGAGGGTGTGTTGGTCGACGGTGAACTGATGAAATAAATCATATTGCATCCGCCCGACGGTATGCCAGAACGTTGGAATATAGCGGTATAAAATCCCAAAGCGCAGCATGCGGCGCAACTGCTTATGCACATCGCCGCTGTGATTGAAGATTGCCAAAAAGGCACGACGGATATCGTTATCGTGGCGGAATTCTTGAGTGATGATTAGGTCGCGTTCACGGTGGATCTGTCGCGCGAGGTCAGGATGTAAGCCGTTTATATTGGGATGCTCTTGTAGCCGTTGGAAAATACGCCACAATAACTCGGGATGTTTTTGTAAATCATCGGGGCGACGCAAAGTGAGTCGCCGGTGTTTATAACAAAACCAATTGTCGATAATCGTCCCAGGATCGGCTTTTTCGTGCGCGATTTCGATTATTTTTACAACCAAACGGTTGATGCGACGAATACGACGGCTGTTGCGGTAATAAAAGCGCATAAACTGCTCGATCGCTTGATTGCCGGGCAGGTCTTGGTAGGCAAAAAGCTTGGCAATCAGTTTTTGTTGCTCAAACGACAGGCGGTCTTTTTGTCCTTTACTGAATAAATGTAGGGCGTAGCGAATACGCCATAAACGTTCGCGGCATTTTATTAATTCGGCGTATTCTTCTTGGGTTAAAATCCCTTGGTCGATGAGGTTGGCATGGCTATGGCTGCGATAGCAAAAGGCGTTTATCCAACCGATCATGTGAATATCGCGCAGACCACCCGGGGCGATTTTGATATTAGGTTCTAAGCGACCCATTTGTTCTTGCTTACTGTCGCGATAGCGGCGCTCATCGAGTTTGGCTTGAATGAAATCGGCGGCGCTACATTGCTCGCGCAGGTGGGTCATAACCGTGTTTAATTCAGCTGCATCACCAGCGATCAGTCGTGCTTCGAGTAGGGCGGTCAGGTGGTCTAAATCGTCACGAGCATCATCCAAACATTGTTGTGCGGTGCAGACATGTTGCGCGATGTCATGGCCTAATTGCCAGAGTAGGTGAATGAAGGTGCTGATCGCTTGATCGCGTGCGTCATTGCTTGTTTCATCGACTAAAATCAATAGATCAATGTCTGATCCTGGAAAGAGCTCTTTTCGACCGTAACCACCAAGGGCGACTACACTGACCGGATAGTCTGCTAAAGCACGGTCAAATAGTGCGCTGATGATGGTGTCGATTTGTGTGCATTGATGCTCTAATAAGGCACAGACATCAAAATGTCGTGCCATTAATGGGCGTTGTGCCTCAGCAAGGGCGTGTAAAAACTCACAAGCGGCGTTGGCGATCGCTTCACCGCTTGCTTGGTTTTCAGGATGAAAGGTCGGTAGATTCACGTTCTTTGGCACTCAAGGTAAAGATTTCATAGCCGTCAGCGGTAACCGCCAACATATGTTCCCATTGTGCGGATAGTGAACGGTCGCGGGTGACCGCGGTCCATTGGTCGCCAAGGATTTTCAGTTGTCGCTTACCAGCGTTGATCATCGGTTCAATCGTAAAGGTCATGCCTTCTTCGAGTACTAAACCTTCACCCGCTCTGCCATAGTGTAAGACTTGTGGGTCTTCATGAAATTGTTGGCCAATGCCATGACCACAAAATTCGCGTACCACAGAAAAACGCTCTTTTTCGGCAAAGCTTTGAATGGCGTGTCCGATGTCGCCCAAGGTGGTGCCGGGTTTCACGATCTCAATGCCACGCCACATTGCTTGGTAGGTGATATCGACCAAGCGTTTGGCTAGTACGCTTCCTTCACCAACGATGAACATCCGACTGGTGTCACCATGAAAACCATTAGGTTCAATCACCGTGACATCAATATTGACGATATCGCCATTTTTAAGTTTCTTCTCAGACGGAATGCCGTGACAGATCACGTGATTGACTGAAATACACGTCGCTGCAGGAAAGGGTGGATCACCATAACCTAAGCACGCCGGTACGCAACCTTGCACATCCGTGATATAGCTGTGGCAGCGTTGATCGAGCTCGCTTGTGCTCACACCCGGTTGAACATAGGGCGTAATCATATCCAAAACATCGGCTGCAAACCGGCCTGCGGTACGCATATGGACTAAATCTTCGGCGCTTTTTTTAATAATCGACATAAACTTTTATTGGTAAAAACAAGCTGTCTATGGTATAAAGCCCACCGCCGGAAGGCAAATAAAAAAACACACAAATACCGACACACGATTTCGGGTGCTGTGTTTAACGGATGTTAAACCAGTGTAATCGTGGGGTGTTTGGAGGCTAAACCCTAGGAAATACTGCGAAAAAACAGCGATGTTTAATGTGAACGCTGCTTTGACGAATATTTCCGTTATTTGGAGTAATTTATAATGAGTACAGTTAGTATGCGCGACCTGTTCGAAGCAGGCGCACACTTTGGTCACCGCACCCGTTTTTGGAACCCAAAAATGGCCCCTTATATTTATGGCAAGCGTGGTGACATTCATATCATCGATCTTGAGCAAACTGTTCCGATGCTCAACGATGCCCTGAATTTCCTTGGCACAGTGGTTGCTAACGGCGGACGTGTCATGTTTGTTGGTACCAAGCGCAGCGCGACCGAGTCGATTCAAAAAGCCGCTTCACGTTGCGGTATGCCGTACGTTAACTTCCGTTGGTTAGGCGGGATGATGACGAACTTCAAAACCATCCGCCAATCGATTCGCCGTTTGGAAGAAATCGAGAATATGTCAAACGACGGGACTTTTGAGAAATTAGGCAAAAAAGAAGTCATTATGTTGGGTCGTGAGCGTGATAAATTAGAGCGTTCATTGGCCGGTATCCGCAACATGCGTCAATTGCCAGATGTGTTGTTTGTGGTTGATGTGGGTCACGAGCACATCGCGATTAAAGAAGCTAACAAATTGGGTATTCCTGTGGTTGGCGTGGTTGATACCAACGGTAAAACGGAAGGTGTGGACTACATTATTCCTGGCAACGATGACTCTGTACGCGCGATTCGCCTCTATGTTGAAGCAGTTGCTGATGCCGTTGAAGAAGCAAAACGCTCAGTAACCACTGGTGGCGACGATGCTGAAGCTGAATTGGCGGAAAACGTTGAAGCAACACAGAGTGAAGAACAGCTAAGTCAAGAAGCATCAGCGGAAAAACAATCCGCTGAAGAAGCACCTAAAGCTGAATAAAACCCCATCCTGTCAGTGCGCTGTGCTGACAGGATCTCATGAATGCTTAATTGCGTGACTGTTAAGGTTGCGAATAAAACAGGAGAGAAGAATTATGGCGATTACCGCACAAATGGTAAAAGAACTGCGCGAACGTACCGGCGCAGGCATGATGGAGTGTAAAAAAGCACTCACCGAAACCGGTGGCGATATTGAAGCTGCTATTGAGCACATGCGTAAAACTGGCTTGGCCAAGGCTGAGAAAAAAGCGGGACGTGTTGCCGCTGAAGGCGCGTTAGTTGTCTCTAGCAGCGATGATGCCAAACAAGTCACCATTTTAGAAGCAAACTGCGAAACCGATTTTGTCGCAATGGGTGATGACTTTACTGCCTTTGCTAACCGTTTGGCTGATATGGTGCGCACCCAAGGTATTGCTGATGTGGATGCGCTTAATGCGGCTGAATTTGACGCTGGCGTCAGCGTTGATGAAAAACGTCGTGAATTGATTGCCAAAATTGGTGAAAACATGAACGTGCGCCGTTTTGAAGCGTTGAATGCAAGTGGTGGTGTGATTGGTTCATACCTGCACGGGCAGAAAATCGGCGTATTAGTGGAAATCAGCAACGACGATCTGGAATTGGCGCGTGATTTGGCGATGCACATCGCCGCGAGCAATCCGATTGCTGTGGACGGAGCGTCACTGCCACAAGATTTTATCGACAAAGAAAACGACATCCACCGCGCAAAAGCAGAACAAAGTGGTAAGCCGGCTAACATCATTGAAAAAATGGTGGAAGGCGCGATGAAAAAACTTTTTAGTGAAGTTACTTTACTGGGTCAAAAATTCGTCAAGAATCCTGACCAAAGTATTGAACAATTGCTCAAAGAAAAAGGCGCTACTGTGGTGCGTTTTGTGCGTTTTGAACTTGGCGAAGGCATCGAAAAAGAATCATCTGATTTCGTTGCTGAAGTGATGGCGCAAGCAAAAGGCAATTAACCTTTTGCCCATCTTGAAAAACCGCCGTTTATCGGCGGTTTTTTTATGCCTTGGGGTTGGGTTTGTGTGTGAAGTGTTTTAAGCGATGAATCAGGATGTATTGCACGGTAATCTGACTTAGAAAATGATTGCTAAAGTGCGTTAACAGGCTTGTGCTAGGTGTTTAAGTTACTTGGTGCTAAATTTTTTCGGCAAAAAGTAAGAAATGAGGCGATATCGTACACGCATTTTTAAGCCGGCAAAGGTATAATACGCCCAATTGAATTAAGAGGAATCATCATGCAACAGCAGCAAGCAAGGTATCAGCGCATTCTCTTGAAAATGAGTGGCGAAGCGCTGATGGGCGAGCAGTCGTTTGGCTTAGATGCTAAGGTGGTGGGGCGTATTGCCAAAGAGGTCAAAACGCTCAATCAGGCCGGTGTGGAAGTGGCAATCGTCATCGGTGGTGGGAATTTGTTCCGTGGCGCGCAATTGGCCGCTTTAGGTATGGAACGCGTCACCGGCGATAATATGGGTATGCTCGCGACAGTCATGAATGCACTGGCGTTACAAGATGCGATGGAGCAGATTCATATGGACGTGCGTGTGATGTCGGCATTGCGTATTGATCAAGTGTGTGAACGTTTTATCCGCCGTCGCGCGATTCGCCATCTAGAGAAAAAACGAGTGGTTATTTGTGCTGCCGGCACGGGCAACCCGTTTTTCACCACCGATTCCGCGGCCAGTTTGCGTGCGATTGAGTTAGAAGTTGATGCGATGCTTAAAGCGACAAAAGTCGATGGTATTTATTCCAAAGACCCCAAACAACATGTTGATGCGGTAAAATATGACCGTTTAAGCTATCAGCAAGTACTCACTGATGGTTTACAAGTTATGGATGCGACCTCGATTGTGATGTGTCGTGATAATCAAATGCCGTTGGTGGTGTTTGATATGACCCAGCCCGATGAAATTGTACGTGCCGTATTCGATGAAGACGTTGGCACAGTCGTACACGCTTAAGGAGAAAAAATGTTACAGGAAATTCAAAAAGATGCTGCGAGCCGTATGGATAAATCGGTTGCTTCGCTAGAAAACGACTTGAGCAAAATCCGCACCGGACGGGCGCATACCAGTTTATTGGATCATGTCGAAGTGGAATATTATGGCGCGATGGTGCCTTTGTCACAGGCAGCGAATGTCTCAGTGGCTGATTACCGCACTTTGATCATCCAAATCTGGGAAAAAGATATGGTGAAAGTGATCGAGAAGGCGTTAATCAACTCTGATCTAGGCCTCACACCGAATACCGCTGGGCAAAATATTCACATCAATTTGCCGCCTTTGACTGAAGAGCGTCGTAAAGAAATGGTGAAAATTGTCCGTCATGAAGGCGAACAAGGAAAAGTCGCGGTGCGTAATATTCGTCGTGATGCTAACCAACACATTAAGCAACTGGTTGCTGATAAAGAAATTTCTGAAGATGACGAGCGTCGTGCTGAAGCAGATATTCAAAAGCTCACCGATCAACACATCGATAAAATCGATGCGTTGCTCGATGAAAAAGAACAGGAATTGATGGAAGTTTAATGGTCGGGGATGCTGTGATAGCGCCGAGCCATGTGGCTATTATCATGGATGGCAATGGCCGTTGGGCAAAGGCGCGCAAACGACCGCGTGTTTTTGGCCATCGTGCCGGACGTGATGCGGTGGATCGTAGTATCGAAGCGTGTGTCGAGGCGGGCGTTAACACGCTGACCCTGTTTGCTTTTTCAACCGAAAATTGGCGGCGACCTGCTTCTGAAGTCTCTGTTTTGATGGAACTCATGGGTAAGGCGCTGCGTGAGTATGTGCCAAAGCTGATTGATCACGGCGTGGCGCTCGAAGTGCTTGGTGCACGTGAAGGGCTTTCACAAACGTTGTGTGCGCAAATTGATGCTGCCGAAGAAAAGACAGCGCAGGGTCAAAAGATGCGTTTGGTATTAGCGCTCAATTATAGTGGTCATTGGGCGTTACATCAGGCAGCGGTGAATTTGGCGCAAGCCAGGCTCGATGATCAAACACTGGGTGAACTTGATGAAGCTGCGTTTGCGGCGTATTTGCCCAAACCTCATTTGCCACCGGTCGATTTGTTGATCCGTACCAGTGGTGAACAACGTATCAGTAATTTCCTGCTCTGGGAACTGGCTTACGCTGAACTTTATTTTACGGACACGTTGTGGCCGGACTTTGACGCCCAGACGTTACACGATGCATTTGCTGCTTATCATGCACGCGAGCGACGTTTTGGCTGCCTACCGCAGCAGGAGAATTAAATGCTCAAACAACGGATCATAACCGCGCTTATCGCCGGTTTGCTTTTTATTGCGGTTAATTTGTTGGTCCATCATAGTGTGTGGATGGTGTTCTGGGCGGCATTAATATCGCTGGCAGCGTATGAAACCGCACGGCTAGTGCCTTTAGTGGATAAACAGCGCTTGGGTTTTGTTGCCATCAATGCACTGCTGGCGTTGTTGGCTATCGCGATAGGCTTGTATCATCCAAACACAAAGCTTTATACCTTCTTTCAACTGCTACTGTGGTTTGCAGCGTTGCTTTGGTTGAGCGTGGTGCCTTGGCAATTAAGCGTCTACGCCCAAAAGGGCCGCTTAAGTTTGTCGGAAGAGCCTTTGGCGTTGCTCAACACCATCTTTTTCTGTGCTTTTGCTTTTGCGGTGGCGATGTGTTGGCGCGAGATCGGCGGATTGAAGCTGCTAGGTTTGTTTGTTCTAGTGTGGTGTAACGATATTGGCGCCTATTTTGCCGGCAAATATTTAGGTAAACACTCGCTTGCTAAAGCGATCAGCCCCAATAAAACCCTTGAAGGCTTCATTGGCGGCTGGGTATTCAGTATGATCTGCGCGGTTATTTACGCGCTAATATTTAACCTGCCAGTTTTTGTGTTTAACCTGCCTATTGGCTTGGTGTCGTTTGTCGTCTTCAGCGCTTTGGTGCTTGCTTTTGCCCCCATCGGGGATCTATGGGAAAGTACACTAAAACGCCAAGCAGGGTCAAAGACAGTGGTCGCATCCTGCCCAGCCATGGTGGTCTGCTCGATCGGATCGATAGCTGGCTGCCGAGTTTGGTGTTTTGGGCAATTTTGCTGGGCAGCCAATAATGACCGTATTTTTTGGCATACTCGGTTTTATCATCACCATCGGTCTGTTGGTGGTGATTCATGAATATGGTCATTTCTGGGTTGCGCGCCGTTTTGATGTCAAAATCCTGCGTTTTTCTCTTGGTTTTGGTAAGCCACTATTAAGTTGGCGTGGAAAACGCGATGGCACGCTGTATACGCTTGCGCCGATTCCGCTTGGTGGCTTTGTGCAGATGTATGATGAGGAAGACGACAAATCAGTTAATGAAGCCGACCGACACCGCACTTTTGCCAGCAAAGCGCCATGGCAACGCTTTCTCATTGCTTTTGCTGGCCCTGCTGTTAACCTGATTTTTGCTGTGCTCGCCTTTGCGGCGCTGTTTATGGTCGGTGTCGATGGTATTCGTCCGCAAGTAGCACATATTGCTGAAAATACACTTGCCGCGGAATCTGGATTGCAAACAGGCGACGTATTAACCGCAATCGATGGCAAAACGGTTAAGCTCGGTATTGATGCACATGTTGCACTGGTGGGTGCGCCACGCGAACTTGTCACGTTAGAGTACCTTGGTGCAGAGGGTCAACCAGGCCAGGCAACCCTTGATCTAAGCTCATTGCGTGCTGGTGATGAACTCGATATGGCGAATGCAACAGGGCTCTATTTGGTTGATGAGTGGTTCCCGGCAACCGTTGGAGAGGTGGTAGAAAATTCACCAGCAGATGTGATTGGGTTACAAGCAGGAGATCAAATTATCTCGATTAACGACGATGGCCCCATGGATTTACTCAGCGCCCATCGCTGGATTGGTGCGCATCCTGATGCTGATGTACGCCTTGTTATCTTACACAATGGTCAATCTCAAACGCTTTCAGGACAGCTGGGGCAGCAAACTCAAGATGGTGACGCAGTTGGATTTCTAGGTATTCGCTGGTTGAGTCCGGATTTTTCCGAGTATCGGACAACCGAACGTTATGGGTTTGTGAGTGCGTTAGGCAAAGGGGTTGATAAAACGCTGTATTACACACAACTCACTTTTAATATGTTTGCTCGTTTGATCAAAGGACAAGTCTCGATCGATAATATCGGAGGGCCGCTGACGATTGGTGATGCGGCAGGTAAAACCTTGCAATACGGCTGGGATGTGTTTTTGAACTTTTTAGGGATTGTTAGTCTGTCGTTAGCCGCAATCAACTTATTACCCATTCCGATGCTTGATGGCGGGCATATGCTGCTCAGTGCGATCGAAATGGTTCGTGGCAAACCGCTTAGCGAACGCGCGATGACTTGGGTGATGAATGTCGGTAAATTCGTGGTGCTTGGGTTTATGGCGTTTGTGATTATCAATGATTTCCACCGCTACTTATTTTAATATAATTTCCTAACAGTCAGGATTTATCCACGCTGTATCGTGATTAGCAAGCATCAGCTTGCTTCTCTCTTGTCAGGCTCACTTACATTACGCGGTTTTCTTGCTATCATGCACCTTCAAACAAACCCTAAGATGCTATTGGCAAAAGGTAAGAGATCAGCGTGGATGTTAGCGAGATTTTAGACGGTTTAAACGATGCACAGCGCGAGGCGGTAACCAGCGAAAACCGTGCCATTCGGGTGATTGCTGGTGCGGGCAGTGGTAAAACACGGGTACTGGTGCAGCGCATGCAGTGGTTGATGGCCGTTGATGGGCTTTCGCCTTATGGGTTACTCGCGTTAACCTTTACCAATAAAGCGGCGCGCGAGATGCGCCAGCGTCTCGAAACCTCCCTCGGTCGACCTTTAGGCCAGCTGTGGATGGGCACGTTCCATAGTATTTGTCACCGAATCCTGCGTCGTCACGCGCCACGTATGAATTGGCCCGCACAATTTGTGATTATGGATAGCGATGATCAAATACGGATGATACGTCGCATGATGCGTGCGCGTGATTGGGATGAATCAGTTAAAAAGCCTAAAGAAATGGCCTGGCAGATTAACGCGTATAAAGAAGAAGGCTTACGCGCTGATGATGTGCCGATCTCTACCTATCCGATCGATATGGCGATCCGTGAATTCTATCAAGATTATGAACGCACTTGTGTGGCGCAAGGCACGATGGATTTTGCCGAACTGTTGCTACTCACCGTCGAGTTACTTCAGCAGCATGACGATGTGCGCGCGGATTATCAACGCCGTTTTCAAGCGGTGCTCGTCGATGAGTTTCAAGACAGCAATACCCTACAATTTCGTTTGGTTGAACTACTGAGTGCCGGTGGCGCGCAATTGTTCGTGGTTGGCGATGATGATCAATCGATTTACGGCTGGCGTGGTGCACGGGTTGAGAATATCCTCTCGCTTGAGCAAGATTTTCCTGAATTGCATACCGTACGGTTAGAACAAAATTACCGCTCGACGCAAACCATTTTAAGTGCGGCGAATGCAGTAATTGCAAAAAATACCGCACGCTTAGGTAAAACGCTTTGGAGTGCCGGAGCAGAAGGTGAAGCGGTCAAAATTTATCCCGCAATTAATGAATACGATGAAGCACGTTATGTGGCCGATCAGATTCAGTCATGGGTAAATGGCGGTGGTCGTTATAGCGAGTGTGCGATTTTGTATCGCTCAAATGCCCAGTCACGGGTATTTGAAGAGGTGCTGGTGCAAAATCAATTGCCGTATCGCGTCTATGGGGGCTTGCGCTTTTTTGAGCGCGCAGAGGTTAAAGACGCACTGGCGTATCTGCGCTTAAGCCAGCACAGCGATGATGATGGCGCGTTGGAACGGGTGATTAATACACCGACACGTGGTATTGGCGCGAAAACAGTCGCTCAGGTGCGGGATTTAGCAAGACAAGGCACTTGCTCGATGTGGTCGATTATCGCCAACCCCGAGCTGCGTCAGCGCCATTTTACGTCTCGCGCGCAATCTGCATTAGCAAATTTTGTTGATTTAATGAGTGAGATGCAAAGTCGGTTGACTGATGAGCGCAGCGTCAAAAAAGCGCTACAAATCGCGGTTCATGATAGTGGTTTATATACCATGCACGAAACCAGCGGCAAAGAAGAAGCCGAGGCGCGTAAAGATAACCTTGATGAATTAATCAACGCAGGAAGCTATGCGGATATGAGTACAGACCCTGATAGCGATCGGCTGATGGATTTTCTCGCTGATGCTGCGCTTGATGCTGGCGATGATCAGGCAGAAGAGGGCAGCGATAGCATCCAGATGATGACCTTGCACAGCGCGAAAGGGTTGGAGTTTCCTAATGTGTTTATCGTCGGGATGGAAGAGAATATTTTCCCGAGTTTCCGCTCGATTGAGAACCCACAACGCTTGGAAGAAGAACGGCGCCTGGCGTATGTCGGGATGACCCGTGCTGAGCAATGCTTAACCCTGTGTTTTGCGGAGCGGCGGCGTTGGCAAGGGATGGATACCTACCCACAACCTTCTCGATTTATCCATGAAATCCCTGAAGATTTAGTGCATTCGGTGCGTCCGATGGTTTTTGCTGGTATCAGTGCGGCGCGAGGGTCAGCTCAAACCATGGCCACCGTGAACGATGAGCATGGGACGTTCAGGCATGGTGAAATGGTGCGCCATCCTAAATACGGTGAAGGGTGCGTAATGCTGCTTGAAGGCGATGGGGCGCATGCCCGTGCCTTGGTCAATTTTGCTTCGGTAGGTGAAAAATGGCTGGTGCTAGCGTTTGCTAAGCTAGAGCGCGCATGACTTGGTGGTGGATACTCTATCTGTTACTCATTGCGCTCGCGCTTTACGCGCTGGTATGGCTGATCGCCTATTACTACTTGGCGCCGCGTCTGTCTTTTCGTCCGCCACCGATCAGTCAAGCGGTTGGTGAGGATACGTTCTGGCTGACTCATGAAAATGGCGCGCGTATTGAAGTGTGTTGGTTTGCACGTGAGCGCGCTGATCATGGAGTAATTTTTTACCAGCACGGCAACGCTGAATTATTGAGCGATATTCACCCGCGCCTACACTATTTAAGCGAGATCACGCAAATGGCGGTGTTTGCCTATGAATATCGCGGTTATGGCTATAGCGATGGACGTGCGACGTTGGCTAATATGCAACAGGACGCGTTACTTGCCTGGGATTATCTGATTCAGCAAGGTTATAAGGCAACTAATGTGATCGTTTACGGACGGTCGCTAGGCAGCAGCAATGCCACATTGATTACCAACCGTAAACAGCCGTTGCGTGCGATGATCCTTGAAGTGCCGATGTGGGATGCGTTTCGTATTTATGCCGATTTATTTTGGACTTGGCGCAGCCATTTAGAAAATGGTCGACGGATTAGTACCATCTCTGTGCCTACCCTGATCTTATACGCTAAAGACGATGCTTTGATCCGCCCGTGGCATTCGAGCGCTTTGTTGAAAGCCAGTGTGGCATCGATCAAGCAACGGGTGGGGTTTTCGTGTGCACACGCAGAGATTCCCGAGCAAGTCGACTATCATCAGACGCTAAACGCATTTTTAGACACACTCCCTCATAAGGCAAGCGCACCATGAATATTCTTGAACCGAGCCAGTCTGCTTGGGCAACCATTATTGTGGTCCATGGGATCGGTGAACATAGCGGCCGCTATCAAGCGCTCAGTGAATGGTTGGCTAAGCAAGGTTTACGGGTGTGTCGCTATGATCATTATGGTCATGGTCAGGCAAGCGGAAAGCGCGGCAGTATCGAGTACCAAACGCAGTTGCGTGAGGATTTACTCTGCCATGTTCGAGCGTTAGCTGAGCGTTATCACGAACCCTTGTTGTTACTCGGTCACAGTATGGGTGGTTTGATTGTTCTTGACGCAGCATTGAGTGATGGCGAAGGTATTTCTGGTGTGATTGCTTTATCGCCGGCCATTCGTGTTACGGCTAACCCATTGCAGCGTTGGTTATTGCCGGTATTGCGCCGCATTCTGCCCAATATCTCTCTACCCACCATGTTGCCACCATCAGGCATCAGTCATGATCCGGCGGTGGTAGCAGCGTATGCACAGGATCCACTCGTTCATGATCGAATTACACCCACGTTAGCGCACTATATACTCAACGCGGGTGCGCGTGTGCTCAAAGCAGCACAGCATTGGCAACTGCCGACCTTACTGCTTTATGCGGGTGCGGATCAATTGGTTGATCCAACGGGAAGTGGTGATTTTTTAGAGCGCGCATCAAAAGATAAGGTTCGGGGTGTGTGTTTTCCTGAGGCTTATCATGAACTACACCACGAACCCGATACTACTGAATTCTATACAGCGCTTGAACACTGGCTTGGCGCGCATAGAAACCGCTTACAACAAAGAGACGAGGCTGATGTTTGATGAAAAAACCCGTCGTGACTGATTATTCGGTTGAATCGCTATTGCAACGGTTAATCGCTCATCCAAGTGTTTCTAGTGAACCCAATCGAGCATTGATTGACGAGGTTGCAGCACTGGCTGCGTCGTATGCTGATGACATCGCCATATTACCTAATGAAACTGGTGATAAAGCGGGATTGTTGTTGCGCTTTGGCCATGGCGAGGGTGGACTTGTTTTTTCTGGACACAGCGATGTGGTGCCAGTTGTAGGACAAGACTGGCACAGCGATCCGTTTGATTTGCACAAAGCTGATGGGCGCTATTACGGGCGAGGTGTTGCGGATATGAAAGGCTTTATTGCCTGCGTGCTCAGTCTGATGCCGTGGCTGGCTGAGCAAAATTTAGCACGGCCAGTTATTGTGGCGATCAGTTATGATGAAGAAATCGGCTGTTTGGGTGCACCACAGATTATTGAAGGTTTGCAAAACTGGGGCGCTCAAGGGGCGCTCGCAGTGATTGGTGAACCGACATTACTAGAACCTGTGGTTGCACAAAAAGGGATCACAAATTTACGCACCACCGTTTATGGCAAACCGGCGCATTCGAGTCAAATTGGCCAAGGGATTTCCGCGGTACACGAAGCAGCAAAGCTGATTGTCGCGATTGAGGCGATGATGGGGCAATGGCAGCAAGAAGGGCGACTTGATGGGCAATTTGCGATTCCGTTTTCATCGCTGCATGTTGGCACAGTCCATGGTGGGGAGGCGGTGAATATTAACGCGGCAAGCTGCCAATTTGATTGGGAATTACGCCACTTGCCGCAAGATGATGCTCAAATCTTGATTGATCACATAGCAGCTGCTGGCAAGGCATTAATCGAACAGCAACCGGGTTTGCGTATTGAGCACCAACGTCTCATCGAGACCGTGCCGGCATTAGCCGCTAGAGATCAAGGAACCTTACTCGATTTATTGAGCCGTCATTTGCCCGACATGGCCGTACAAACAGTCGCTTATGCGACTGAGGCGGGTATTTTCCAACAAGGCGGTTTTCCTGCGGTCATTCTCGGGCCAGGGTGTATTAGACAAGCGCATC
The DNA here is from genome assembly GCF_021513215.1 of Suttonella sp. R2A3. Lineage (NCBI taxonomy): Bacteria > Pseudomonadati > Pseudomonadota > Gammaproteobacteria > Cardiobacteriales > Cardiobacteriaceae > Suttonella > Suttonella sp. R2A3. The sequence goes on from NZ_CP090975.1 coordinate 86,520, forward strand.
AAGCCGATGAGTGGGTGGAATGTGCACAGCTCGAGCAATGCGTTCACTTATTACGCCATCTGATCAACGATTATTGCATTAACGCATAGAGCATTTATTTATTGAGAATTGTTCTCATCTATTGTAGTTTATGCGGACCTTTTTAATTTATGGAGTCATTTATGACCGTGTCTTTACGACAACTAGGATTGTTGGGCTTATTAAGCGTGTCGATAGTTGGCTACGCCGCAGATAAGTTTACTGTAGCCACGACGTTTACGATAATTGCCGATATGGCGCAGAATGTGGCTGGTGAACAGGCGACTGTGGTATCAATCACCAAACCTGGGGCAGAAATTCATGGCTATGAACCCACCCCGAAAGATATTGTGCGTGCCCAGGAAGCAGATTTGATTTTGTGGAATGGCATGTATCTCGAGCGTTGGTTTGAAAAATTCTTTGCTTCTATTGACGGTGTACCTTCGGTGGTGGTCAGTGAGGGCGTAGAGCCAATGTCGATTAGCGGTGGTGAGTACGATGGCAAACCCAATCCGCATGCCTGGATGTCAGCAAGCAGTGCGAAAATCTATATCGATAATATTGAACAAGCGCTCAGCCAATATGATCCTGAACACGCTGCGGACTATGCGGCTAACGCAGCGGCGTATAAGGCACAAATTGAGGTGATGGACCAGCGTATCCGTGAAGGACTCGAGACGATTCCTGAAGCGCAGCGTTGGTTGGTGACCAGTGAAGGCGCGTTTTCGTATCTGGCACGCGACTATGACTTAAAAGAAGCCTACCTGTGGCCGATTAATGCCGAACAACAGGGCTCGCCGCAGCAGGTGAGTGCATTGATCGAAACGGTGCGTGACAATGATATCCCGGTGGTGTTTAGTGAGAGTACCATTTCCGATAAACCAGCCAAACAAGTTGCTAAAGAAACCGATGCGATTTATGGTGGTGTGCTCTATGTTGATTCATTGTCTGAGGCAGGTGGTGTGGTACCAACCTATCTTGACCTGCTCGATGTGACCACGCAAACCATTATTGACGGCTTTCAGCAGGCTTTAGAACGTTAAGTTTGCTTACAACTATTCTGGACTGAACCCTGAGTCGGCATTGATAGGGCCGGTTCAGCTATACTGATTGCTCGGGTTATAGTGGGTTCAATCATGCAAAATTTATTTGAGGAACTATGCAAGAGAACGTTTCTTTAACCGCGCAGGAAGTGCGCGTCACCTATGCCAATGGCTATACCGCCATTCACGATATCAACTTATCGTTAGCAGGGGGCACTGTGTGTGCACTGGTTGGCGTCAATGGTAGCGGCAAATCGACGTTGTTTAATTCGATTATGGGGATTGTTCGCCCGCAAACTGGTGAAATTTGCCTGACTGGCGTGCCGGCAGCCGAAGCCGTTAAACACAACGGCGTGGCGTATGTCCCACAATCAGAAAATATCGATTGGCAATTTCCAATTTTAGTACGTGATGTCGTTATGCAAGGGCGCTACGGGCATATGGGATTTCTGCGTCGCGCACAAAAACGCGACGAACAAGCAGTTGATGCAGCAATGGCGCGCCTTGGTGTAAGTCAACTCGCCCACCGACAAATTGGTGAGCTCTCCGGAGGGCAGAAAAAACGGGTGTTTTTAGCACGCGCGTTAGCCCAGGAAAGCCGCATTATTTTATTAGATGAACCATTTACCGGGGTTGATGTCAAAACCGAACACGCGATCATGGCGCTGTTACAAGCGCTGCGTGATGAAGGTTATCTTATTTTGGTGTCCACCCATAACCTCGGCACCGTGCCCGATTATTGTAATGAGGTGGTGATGATTAACCGCACCGTTATTGCGGCTGGCCCCACATCGACCACCTACACACATGAAAATCTCAGAAAAGACCTTTGGTGGTATCTTGAAGCATATCCGTATTGATGACAGCAGCGATCAAGCGAATGCGGTTACGATCGTTACCGATGACGAACGTCCGGCGGTCTTTTTGGGTAAACGCCATCACCCAGCCAATTATCATACGCAGGACTCAGACGATGATTGAGTTATTAAGCGAACCATTTACCTACAACTATATGGTTAAAGCGATGGCTGCGAGTGCCTTGGTGGGCACAGTATGTGCGCTGTTATCGGTATTTTTGATGCTCAAAGGCTGGTCATTGATTGGTGATGCGCTATCACATGCTGTGGTCCCAGGGGTTGCTGGTGCGTACGCATTGGGTTTACCCTACACGGTCGGCGCGTTTTTTACCGGTTTTCTCGCTGCCACCGCGATTCTTGCGCTGAATCAGATTGCACGACTCAAACAAGATGCGGTAATCGGGTTTGTTTTTTCATCGTTTTTTGCTGCCGGGTTGCTGCTGATTTCGCTCAACCCGACCTCGATTAATATTACCGCAATTATTTATGGCAATATTTTAGGGATGAGTGATGCCGATTTATGGCAGATCATTGCGATCTCGGCGCTGACTTTGCTGATTATAGCGTTGAAATGGCGTGACTTCATGCTGCTCTTTTTTGATGAAACCCAGGCGGTAGCCAGTGGCTTGGCGGTGAATCGCTGGAAGGTTATCTTTTTTGCGATGCTGAGTGCGGCAATCGTTGCTTCTTTGCAGGCGGTGGGTGCAATTTTGGTGATTGCCTTGGTGATTACCCCTGGAGCTACCGCTTATCTAATCAGTGATCGTTTTGGGCGGGTGTTAATTATCGCGATGGTGATTGGTTTTGTTACCAGCCTGGGCGGAGCGTATTTAAGCTACTTTATTGATGGTGTTACAGGGGCGATTATTGTTGTGTTACAAACAGTGATTTTCCTGTTGGTGTTTGCGTTCTCACCAAAATATGGGGTGTTGGCGCGACAGTGGCGACAAAAAAAGGCGGTGGCTCATGGATAGTTTACTGGCTATTTTGGTCACACCATTAAAATATGGCTTTATGCAGCAGGCGTTGCTGGTCGCGGTGGTCGTTGGCGTGGTCTGTGCGTTGCTGTCGTGTTTTCTCGTCCTTAGAGGCTGGTCGTTGATGGGTGATGCGATATCGCACGCGATTCTGCCTGGGGTTGTGTTGGCAAGTGTTGTCGGATTACCGCTGAGTGTTGGGGCATTTTTCTCAGGCCTGCTTTGTGCGCTTACCACCGGCTATATTCACAGCAATAGCCGAGTGCGTGAAGATACGGTGCTCGGGATTATTTTTGCCGGCATGTTTGCCCTTGGCATATTGATGTTTACCTCGATGGATACCGAGCAGCATTTAAGCCATATTCTCTTTGGTAATATTTTGGGTATTGAGCGTGATGATTTATGGCAGGTGCTGATTATCAGCGGCTTTGTGATCACTGTGATGGCGCTCAAATGGCGCGACCTATTATTGTTTATTTTTGATCCCTCACACGCACGCATTGCCGGCTTGCCAACCCGTTGGCTACATTATGGACTGTTGGTCTTGCTTGCGCTCACTTCAGTTGCGGCGATTCAAGCGGTTGGAGTGGTTTTGGTTGTGGCAATGCTGATTGCCCCGGGAATCACAGCGCAATTGGTGTGTCGACGCTTTGGTTGGATGTTGGTGGTAGCCTGTGCTGTTTCGGTTTGTGCAGGCGTTCTTGGGGTGATTTTAAGTTTTCATTTTGACGCCTCAACCAGCGCTTGTATTGTTCTCACTCAAGCGGCGTTGTTTGTGCTTGCGCTGATTTGGCAACGCCTCAGTGTGATCTATCGCTTCCGGCAAACCGCTATTTAACCAGGATGTTTATGTCTGAGACTCAAACCATAAGAACCCCTTCCTTTATTCATGCCGCACTAACCTTTTTTGCGGTAGTGCTGATCATAGGGATGGGCCTGTTTGTGCTCGATATTGGTCTGCACAGCTTGATGTTGGTTGCTTTACTGGTGGTCGGTGCGAGTGCCTGGTCGCTCTATCGTGGTGCGTTTTTGCCGATTCGTGAGGCGATGAGCTCTGGAATTGCTCGGGCGATGTCAGCGATTTATATTTTCATCTTAATCGGGGTGTTGATTGCCGCGTTTATTCAAAGCGGCACGGTCGCCACGCTGATTTATTACGGCTTAGCAGTGATTTCGCCGGGTTGGTTTTTACCGGCTGGATTGCTGTTGTGCAGCTTGATGTCGGTGGCGACCGGTACCAGCTGGGGAACGGTAGGGACGGCCGGTGTGGTGCTGATTGGTGTCGGTGGGGCGATGGATATTCCCTTGCCGATTGTCGCGGGCATGATCGTTTGTGGGGCGTGTTTCGGCGATAAGATGTCGCCGATTTCCGATACAACAAACTTGGCGGCGATGGCCTCGCAAACCAATTTATACCGTCATATTCAAAGTATGCTCTACACCACAGGGCCTGCGTATATCATCACCTTGATTGCCTTCGCAGTGGTTGGCCAACAGTACGGCGCGAACACCATGCCGCACGCTGAGCTTAATGAACTGTTCGCAGCGATTGAGCTACAATATCAGGTTTCCTGGATTGCGTTGTTGCCGCTGATTGTTTTGTTGGTCTTGAGTATGGCGCGCGTGGCGCCTGAGCCTTCGATGTTTTTCTCCGCATTGGTCGCTGTGGTGCTTGCGATTGCCTTCCAAGGCGCTGAACCAACACGAGTGCTCAATGCGCTCTGGTCCGGTGGGCACCCACAAACCGGGGTGGAAAGCCTGGATGGCCTGTTGAGTCGCGGCGGTATTGAGTCGATGGGCTGGACGCTGTTTCTATCGTTACAAGCCCTAGCGCTCGGTGGTATTTTGCACGAGTTCGGCTTTTTGCGCGTGTTAATCACCGGAATTATTTCTCGTGCGAAGCATGTGGGCGGATTGGTGAGTGCGACGATACTCTCATGCTGGGTCGGTAATATGAGTATGGGTGAGGCGTATATGAGCATTATCCTTGGTGGACAGCTCTATAGTAACGCCTATGATCAAGCAGAGGTGGATCGTGCGGTGCTCTCTCGTTCTTTGGAAGAGGGCGCAACGCTGACCGCACCGCTGATTCCTTGGACAACGGCAGGGGCGTTTTTTGCAACCACGTTAGGCGTTTCGGTGATCGATTATCTGCCGTACGCGTGGATGAATTTGCTCAATCCATTGGTCGGTATTGTGTTTGCCTATTTAGGGATTGGTCTGTTTCGCCGCGCGAAAGGTTAAATAAAGCGCGGTCACTACATTTTTGCGCTATTTTTTTTTATAATGACGCGTTTTGCGCGGATTTAATTTATGGAACTCAACAGTACCTACGAACACATCACCGACTTGCTTGAGCGTGAGGCGGCGCTTAGGGGGTATCTTTGACTACGAGCTCAAAGCTGAACGCCTCGATGAGGTCACGCGCGAGCTAGAGCAGCCTTCAGTTTGGGATAAACCCGATGTGGCCGCTATGCTTAACCAAGAGCGCTTGATGCTTGAGAAAATCGTACACGGCTTGGATGCGCTCAAGCAAGGCTTGCATGATAGCGAAGAGCTGATTGAGCTTGCTGAAGCAGAAGATGATGAAGAAACGGTCGCGGCGACGATGAAAGATGTTGATCGCTTCACCAAACAAATCGAAGATTACGAGTTTCGCCGCATGTTTGACGGGGAACTCGATGAAAATAACGCATTTTTAGACATTCAAGCAGGCTCTGGCGGTACAGAGGCGCAAGATTGGGCGTCAATGCTGTTGCGGATGTATTTGCGCTGGGGTGAGGCTAAAGGGTTTAAAACAGAACTCATCGAAGAGTCACCGGGCGAAGTCGCCGGGATTAAATCAGCAACCATTCAGTTTAGTGGCGAATACGCCTTTGGTTGGTTGCGTACAGAGATCGGCGTGCACCGCTTGGTGCGTAAATCGCCATTTGATAGCGGCAACCGCCGTCATACCTCGTTTGCTGCGGTGTTTGTTTCGCCGGAGATTGATGACAATGTTGATATCGACATTAATCCGGCGGATTTGCGGATTGATGTGTATCGCGCGTCTGGCGCTGGTGGACAGCACGTCAACCGGACTGAATCAGCGGTACGTATCACCCACAACCCAACCGGGATTGTCGTGCAATCGCAAAACAGCCGCTCACAGCACCAAAACAAAGATACCTGTATGAAACAGCTTCGTGCCAAGCTTTATGAGCTGGAAATGCAGAAGCGCAGCGCAGAAAGCCAGGCGCTTGAAGACAGTAAGTCTGATATTGGCTGGGGTAGTCAAATTCGTTCTTATGTATTGGATTCACAACGTATTAAAGACCTGCGCACCGGTTATGAAACGAGCAATACCCAAGCGGTGCTCGATGGCGATCTCGACGCCTTTTTACAAGAAAGTTTAAAACAAGGAGTATCTTTATGAGCGAGGCAAACCAAGACGATAATAAACTCATCGCTGAGCGTCGCCAAAAACTTGCTGCTATCCGTGAACAACAAGCGATCGCGTTTCCAAATCATACGCGTCCGACCCACCAAGCCGCCATGCTGCATGAACGCTACGCAAGCGAAGAAGATAGCGAGGCATTAGCTGCAGTAGGAGAGGTACTGCTCGCTGGACGTATGATGGGTAAACGCGTGATGGGTAAGGCGAGTTTTGCGCAAATCCAAGATGGTAGTGGCGTGCGTATGCAGGTCTATATTGCGCGTGATGAACTCGCTGAAGGGGTCTATGCGCAATTCAAAAAATGGGATGTGGGCGATATTATCAGCATCAAAGGAACGTTGTTCCGCACCCGCACAGGGGAACTCACGGTGCATGCCAGCGAGATTGAATTATTAACCAAATCGCTGCGTCCCTTACCAGAGAAATTCCATGGCCTGTCTGATCAAGAAACACGCTATCGTCAGCGCTATGTTGATCTGATTATGAATGCAGAAAGCCGCGAAGTCTTTAAAACGCGGGTCAAAGTGTTGCGCTATATCCGCCACTTCTTTGAAGACCATGATTTTATGGAAGTCGAAACGCCGATGATGCATCCTATCCCCGGTGGTGCGACCGCGAAACCTTTTGCGACCCACCATAACGCGCTTGATATGGCGTTGTTTCTACGCATCGCGCCGGAATTGTATTTGAAGCGTTTGGTGGTTGGTGGTTTTGAGCGGGTGTTTGAAATCAACCGCAGCTTCCGTAACGAAGGGGTTTCCACACGACATAATCCGGAATTCACAATGCTTGAATTCTATCAGGCGTATGCCGATTATCACGACTTGATGGATTTGAGCGAAACGTTGTTGCGCGGACTGAGTGAGGCGGTTATCGGCAGCACGCAATTCACCTATCAGGGGCAAGAAATTGATTTCGCGAAACCTTTTGCGCGCTTGAGTATGGTCGAAGCGATTGTGCAATACGCGCCGCAGCACGCGGCGATTGTGCATGACCATGTGGCGCTGGCACAAGTATTGCGAGAAGAGTATCAGCAGAAAGTGACCACAGAAGATGCATTGGGTAATCTGCAAACCCTGCTTTTTGAAGAGGCTGTGGAACATCAGCTTATCCAGCCGACCTTTATCACTGCTTATCCTTGGGAAGTGTCGCCATTATCACGGCGTAGCGATGACAATCCGGCGCTTACCGATCGCTTTGAACTCTTTATTGGTGGTCGAGAGATGGCCAACGGCTTTTCCGAGCTAAACGATGCCGAAGACCAGGCCGAGCGTTTTCGCGCGCAAGTGGCGGCGAAAGATGCTGGCGATGACGAGGCGATGCACTACGATGGCGATTATGTCCGTGCGCTGGAATACGGCATGCCACCAACTGCCGGCGAAGGTATCGGCATTGACCGTCTGGTGATGTTGCTTACCGACAGCCCGTCGATTCGTGATGTGCTGCTGTTCCCGCATATGCGTCCGGAGCAACATTAAGCGAATATGAGACCTGCTGCGCTTGTCGATATTGGTTGTAATCTAACCAGCCCACGTTTAATGCGCGATCTCGATCGTGTGTTGCGTGAGGCGCGCGCAGCGGGTGTTACCCAACAGGTTCTCACCGGAACCGATCCGACAAGTAATGCAGCGTCACTAGAACTCGCCGAGCAACACGCCGATTTATTCGCCACAGCTGGGCATCATCCCCATCATGCCAACGATTGGCAGCCAAATTCTCATCCGGCCGCTTTACAAGCCATCGCGCGTATGGATCGTGTGGTGGCGGTTGGCGAAATGGGATTAGACTATCACCGTAATTTCGCTAAACCCGTCAATCAGCGGCGCTGTTTTCGCGATCAACTGGCTGTGGCGGCGACGGTGGGTAAGCCGGTGTTTTTACACGAGCGTGATGCGTATGAGGATTTTATTGCCATCTTGCGGCCGATGTTACCTGAGTTACCGGGCGCGGTGTGGCATTGTTTTACCGGCAGTAGTGAAGCGCTGGAAACGGTGCTTGATTTAGGGCTGTATATTGGCATTACCGGTTGGATTTGTGATCCGGTTCGAGGTGAGGCGCTTCGTGAGCAGGTTAAAGTCATCCCAGATGATCGGCTGATGGTTGAAACTGACGCACCGTATTTGACCCCAAAAACCTTACAGCCCACGCCACGCACCAACGAACCGAAATATCTTGGAGAAGTGGTGAGCATGCTTGCCCAATGCCGTGGGCAAACGCCTGAGCATATTGCCTCAATAACGACCACGAATGCGCGCCAGTTTTTTGGCTTAAATGCTCAGTAAGCTGTCTTATGGTCGTTGACGCTGCAGGCGTATGCCGAGCTCACGCGTAGCGGCAATCGCACCAGGTTTTTTGATAGTGAGTGTGATCGTGGTTGCTGGATACGCAGCAAATACACTATTGATCAGCGCGCTAGCAAACGCTTCGAGTAGGCCAAATTCTGCCTGATCGGCAAAGGCTGCAATGTGATCAGCCACAGCTGCGTAGTTAATCGCATCGCTAACCTTATCGCTGGCTGCAGCGGCACTAAAATCGGTGGCTAATTCAATATCAATAATCAAACGTTGTTTGCGTACGCGCTCGTGAGGCAGTACGCCGATTAGTGTATCAATGTGTAGTTGTTCAATGAAAATACAATCGTTCATGGTCAAATCCTATAAAATAGGTTGTTTATGATAACGTTGTTTGCTGTCAAATTGGTATGATGAGCACACAAAATCCACAGAGGAAAAGCTTATGAGTTTTATTATCGCGCTACTGGCGGGAATATTTGGTTATTTATGTGGATCGCTGTCTTCGGCTGTGATTGTCTGTAAATTATTTGGCCTGCCCGATCCGCGCACGCAAGGCTCAGGCAACCCTGGGGCAACTAATGTGATGCGTGTTGGTGGCAAATTGCCGGCAATCATTACCTTGGTCGGTGACCTATTGAAAGGTTTGTTGCCTGTACTTTTGGTTAAGCTACTTTGGCCAGAAGCCGAAATGGCCTGGTTACTGGTTGGCTTGGGGGCATTTATCGGGCATTTATGGCCGGTGTTTTTCGCATTTCAAGGCGGCAAAGGGGTGGCGACCGCGATTGGCGTGCTACTGGCCTGGCATGTTTGGCTGGCGCTAAGCTGTATTGCGATCTGGTTAGCGGTGTTTCTCTGGACACGCGTTTCTTCACTTTCAGCGCTGATTGCTGCTTTTTGCGCACCGTGGCTCGCTTTTTTTATGATGAATGACAAACAACAGCCGATGATGGTGCTCGCGATGGTCGCACTACTCATTTATCGCCATCGAGAAAATATTGCGCGTCTGCGCAGCGGTGAAGAAGCGGCGTTTAAGCGTAAATCTTAATGCAAGCGGTTCCGCAGTGGTGGCGAGAACGACGCTGGCAGTCCTGGATACTATTACCCCTTTCTTGGATTTTTGGCGGCGTTGTACGTATTCGCGCTTGGCTATACCGGGCTGGGGTTCTTAAGCGCTATCGCGCATCTGCCTGTGTGGTGGTGATTGGCAATATTACCGTCGGTGGTAATAATAAATCGCCATTGGTGATCGCTTTAGCACGGGCGTTAAAAGCGCGCGGTGTGGCGTGTGTGGTGATTAGTCGCGGTTATGGCGGGAATCAGCAGGGCGTTGCGCAAGTACGTACTGACTCAACGGCCGCACAAGTGGGTGATGAACCGGTGATGATTGCCGAGCAAAGTGGGGTGCCAGTTTTTGTTGGGCGACGTCGCGCACAAGTAGCAGCAGCTGTGATGGCTGCTTATCCCGAGACACAAGTGATTATTAGCGATGATGGCCTGCAGCATTACGCGTTAGCGCGGGATATCGAGTGGGTGGTCGCTGCAACAGATTTTGTCTTTGGTAATCGTTTTTTGCTGCCGGCAGGGCCATTACGTGAGCCTGTATCGCGTTTGTCTTCTGTCGATGCATTATTATCCACTAAATCAATCAACGCACCAGTCTCAGTTCGCCAAATTCAGTTCATGAGTCAGGCACAAGGCGCTGTACATCTGTTATCTGGTGAAAACATAGCGTTACAGACGTTGGCTGATGCACAACCACTGTATTTAATTTCAGCGATTGCACGACCTGAGCGTTTGTTCGCGAGTATTGCCGCGCAGGGGGGCACACTTGCTGATTACCGGTTTTTCCCCGATCATGCGCCATTAGCAGCAGAAGTTGCGGATTTTGCGGCTGACGGGATTATTTTGATGACTGCTAAAGATGCGGTAAAAATTACCGAGTGGCCTAAAGAATTGCGTGAGCGGGTATATGTGCTTGATTATACAATACAGATTCCACATGAATTAATAGCAGATATTGAGGAGCGGATATGAGTCAGTGGATTGCCCACCGTGGTTTATCAGCGGTAGCGCCTGAAAATACCTGGGCGGCGTTTGAATTGGCCTGGGCGCATGATTGTGATGGCATCGAGCTCGATGTACAGGTAAGTCGTGATGGGGTGGTGTATGTTCATCATGATGAATCATTGCTGCGTACTGCTGGCCAAGATCTAAACCTTGCTGACAGCGATGCTGTAACGCTTGATACGGCTGATGTCGGCAGTTGGTTTGCCCCAGAGTTTGCTGGTCAACGACTGCCACGGCTTGCTGAAGTGATTGCGATGATGCCGGTGGGCAAAATCATCCAAGTAGAAATTAAACCCGATGTGGAGAATCTAGCGGCGATTGCCAAGGTGCTAAACGAGGCGCGCCGCGATGTAACGATTTATATGATCAGCTTTAACCAACAGGTATTGTGTAAATTGGCGGCATTGGTGCCGGATTTACCAACACTTTGGGTCATTGATGAGGCGGAAGCACGTACCGCTACGGTATTTGAATTGGCCAAAGAGCAGCGCTTTAGCGGGATTGATGTCAATGAGGTGGTGGTTGATCAAGATTATGTCCACAATGCTCATGCCCATGGGCTGATACTCGGGGTTTGGACGGTCAATGATGCGTCACGTAAACACACGCTTGCCACGTTTGGCGTTGATATGATCGCCAGCGATAACGCACACCAACAGGGGTCATAAATGCCTGCAATGCTCGATGAAGGATTACGACAACGATTTGATCGGGCTGTCACGCAAATCAATCAAATCGTGGTCGGTAAAGAAACGGTGGTTCGTTTATCGTTAGTCTGTTTACTCGCGCGCGGTCATCTTCTGCTTGAAGACTTACCCGGTTCAGGGAAAACAACTTTAGCTAAGGCCTTCGCTGCAACGCTTGGTCTGGATTTTCGCCGTATTCAGTTTACCGCAGATTTATTGCCTGCAGATGTGTTGGGTTTTTCGATGATGCAAACCCATACCCAAGAACTACGCTTTTACCGCGGACCGGTTTTTACCCAACTCTTACTCGCTGACGAGATTAACCGTGCATCGCCAAAAAGCCAATCAGCGTTACTTGAAGCGATGGAAGAGCGGCAAATCAGTATCGATCATGAAACGCACGCGCTTGACCCGCTGTTTTTTGTCATCGCCACGCAAAACCCACGTGAACAGGTTGGGACGTTTGCTTTACCAGAATCACAAATTGATCGGTTTTTGATGCGCTTGAGCTTAGGTTATCCTGAGGCCGACAGCGAGACAGCGATTTTACGGGGCCAGCCAAGAACGGCGATGCTCGCTGATAGGCAAGCGCAACTCTCAGCACAGGATATTTTGGCGTTGCAGGAAGCCGCGCAAACGGTATTTGTATCGCAAGCCGTGGCACAGTATGTGCAGCATCTATTAGCCTACACACGCCAACAATCAGTTTTTAGGCACGGGTTGTCGACCCGCGCTGGCTTGGCGCTGATTGCTGCAGCCCAAGCTTATGCGTTGATTGGCGGGGAACAGGCAGTCTTCCCGCAACATATTCAAGCGGTATTTTTTGGCGTTGCCTGGCATCGCCTGCACGGCCATGAGCACGACAATATGCAACATCAAGAGCATCTTCAACGTGTGCTCGATGAGGTAGCAGTGCCGTTATAGTTTAACGGTATTGGCGGGGTTTGAATGTCGCGTCTTTACCTTGACCTTTGCGCACGGCAATCCGTTGGTTTTTGCCCAACAGCAATTTTATTTGCCACCATTTTTCGCGATATAAGGCCAGGCGTGATGCGCCTAACATGCCTTTAATGACCCGTTTGCTACCAAGCAGCGCATCGGGAGAGCGTTGTGCCCATTCTTTGGCCAATCGTTGGGCCGCTATGTAGGGCGTACCATTAAGTTCTTGTGCAAAACCAGCCGATACAGCATGTTCGCCGCTAAATAATCGTGCGCTGTAGGTTGCATCGAGTAAAGTGGATTGATGGATTTTACCCAAAGCAGTGACGCTAATCCCCATGTCCGGAACAATCCCCCAATGTGCTTCACGTACCGACCACTCGCTATCAGCGGTGGCAATCACATAATCAGCAGCAAGTGCTAATTGTGTGCCCGCACCAAGACAATGACCTTCCACAGCAGCAATAACCGGGATTGGTAACTTATGCCACGCCAAACACGCTGCTTGGAATAGGCTCAACCCTGGCTTGAGTAATTGCCAGACAATCCAGCTTTTTGAAGCTTGGTTGAGATCGCTTAGATCAATACCACTACAAAAAGTTACCCCATCACCACGCAAGATAACCGCGCGAATCGAGCGGTTTTGTTTAAGCTGATTAGCCGCACGAACCAATTCGCGCATCATCGTAAAACTCATCGCATTTTTGGTTTTAGGGCGCGATAGGGTGAGGGTGGCAATGCCGTCGTTTTGAGTGAGTTCTAATGTGCTAAATGTGTTCATGGTTGTAGCGTGTTGTGCGTAAAATCAAGCAAGTGACAAACCGAGCTCTGTGCCTTGGCGAATGGCGCGTTTGGCATCGAGCTCACCAGCGTGTTCAGCGCCACCAATCAGGTGTAGCTGATATTCGCTGAGCTCATCTTTGCGAGATTGAAGCGTTTCATAGAGTGTGTTGCGCGAGACTTGTCCAGCGCAAATGATGATGCTATCAACATCCAGACACTCTGCACCTTTGCTGGTAGTGATGTGTAAGCCTTGATCATCAATCCGCTCGTAGCTCACACCACCTAAGGTTTTAACCCCGTGTTGTTTGATGGTTGCGCGATGCACCCAGCCGCTGGTTTTACCGAGCGTTTTCCCAAATCGTTCGTCTTTTCGCTGGAGCATAATCACTTCACGTGTACTTTCAGGCGCTTCACGCTCAACCAGACCACCGCGTGCTTCAAATTGTGGGTCCACCCCCCATTGGCTTTGCCAAGAGGGAATGGGTTGCGGTGATGGACCGCTGTGGACCAAGAATTCTGCAACATCATAACCAATCCCTCCAGCGCCAATGATTGCGACGCGTTGTCCGGCGTTTTTTTCCTTGAGCAGTAATTCGTTGTAATAAATCACTTTAGAGTGGTCAATGCCTGGCAGAGAGAGCTGACGTGGCGCGACACCACTGGCAATAATAATATGCGCAAAACCACCAGCCTCGAGTAAATCCGCATCGGCAGGTGTATTTAAGCGTAAATCCACTTGGTGTCGTTCAATCATGGTGCGGAAATAGCGCAGGGTTTCGATGAATTCTTCTTTGCCAGGAATACGCGCAGCCATGTGGAACTGTCCGCCGATCTTATTGCCCGCTTCAAATAAGGTGACTTGATGACCGCGCTCAGCTAAGGTCACGGCTGCCGATAAACCAGCCACCCCAGCGCCGACCACCGCAATGCGTTTAGGCGCTTGGCTCTGTTTCATCGGCAGCTCAGATTCATAGGCTGCACGCGGATTAACCAAACAGCTGGCGCGCTGATTATTAAAGACATGGTCTAAGCACGCCTGGTTACAAGCGATGCAGGTATTGATCGCCTCGGCGTCGTTATTAGCTGCTTTTTGCACAAAATACGGGTCAGCGAGGAAAGGACGCGCCATCGACACCATATCCGCTGCACCGCTGGCAAGAATATCCTCAGCGACCTGCGGCATATTAATCCGGTTGGTAGTAATCACCGGGATAGAGACGTGTTCGCGGAACTTAGCCGTCACTTCACTGAAGGCACCGCGTGGCACAGAGGTGACAATGGTTGGTACACGTGCTTCATGCCAGCCGATGCCGGTATTGATTAAGGTTGCACCAGCTTGCTCAATCGCTTTGCCAAGTTGTACCACTTCCTGCCATTGATGGCCTTCTTCGACTAAATCGAGCATCGATAGGCGGTAAATAATGATGAATGAATCACCAACCGCTGCACGTACGCGCTTAACGATCTCGACTGGTAAACGCATGCGGTTTTCGAAACTGCCGCCCCAGCGATCGCTGCGTTTATTGGTGCGTGTGCAGAGAAACTGGTTGATCAAATAGCCTTCAGAACCCATGACTTCAACGCCATCATAGCCGGCTTTTTTCGCCAGTTTTGCAGCGCGCACAAACGCGCGGATCTGTTTTTCGATGCCTTGCTCGCTCAGCGCTTTGGGTTTAAATGGGCTAATCGGTGATTTGATTGCTGAAGGGGCGACGGTAAAAGGGTGGTAGCCGTAGCGTCCGGCGTGTAAGATTTGCATGCATATTTTGCCATCTTCATCGTGCACTGCGCGGGTGACTTTACGGTGATTAAACACATCCAAAGGGGTGTTCATGGTGCCAGCAAATGGCGCTAACCAACCGCGACGGTTCGGGCAAATCCCACCAGTCACGATTAAGCCAACACCGCCGCGCGCGCGCTCAGCAAAATACGCGGCGAGTTTTGGATAATTCCAAAAGCGATCTTCCAAACCAGTATGCATTGATCCCATCAAGACACGATTTTTTAAGGTCGTAAAGCCGAGATCAAGCGGTTTTAAAAGATGTGGATAAGCGGACATGATAAGCCTCAATGATGTTATTTATTGGCCCATTCTAGCCGTCAATCAGTTGTTTGAAAAGAATTAGCCTGTAAAGTGTTCGGGTATTAAAAAAACAAAACCATTAATGGTATTGCTGAAGAAAGATTAAGGGATGTTGCTAGGATTATTGCTGGGCGTTGGTTATAATGCGTCGCATTTTTCATGGGTTAGAACATATGACACAACATCATTCAATACCTGATGTACAAGGTAGCCCCGACGCACGCCATATTGCGATTAATCGTGTGGGTGTGCGTGAAATTCGTGTACCACTTGCGGTACGCAGCGCTCAAGGCGAACAGCATACCATAGCGTCAGCTGAGCTGACGGTTGCTTTACCACACGAGCAAAAAGGCACGCATATGTCGCGCTTTATTCATCTGCTCAATCACCGTCAGGCGTTGTCGTCAGAAGATCTGGCCTCACTACATATCGATATGCTCGAATTGCTCGATGCCGAAGAGGCGACCATTGAATTGCGTTTTCCGTTTTTTGTGCGTAAAACGGCACCGGTGAGCAAAGTCGAAAGCTTACTTGAATACGAAGTATGTTGGGTGGTCGATGGATCACGAGAGGCTTCAGAAACCAGCATTGAGGTTACGGTTCCGGTAACAAGCCTCTGTCCGTGTTCGAAAGAAATTTCTAAGTATGGTGCGCATAACCAACGCTCGCATGTGATTATCACGGCTTTGCTTGATCCTGATCAGCCAATCAGCGAAGAAGAGCTGATTGTGATTGGTGAAGAGAGTGGCTCGTGCCCACTATGGTCAACGCTCAAGCGTCCGGATGAAAAATACGTTACTGAACGTGCGTATGAGAATCCCAAATTTGTTGAAGATATTGTGCGTGACGCGGCCGCGATGCTCAATCAAGACGCGCGTGTTAAAGCGTATCGCGTTTCATCAGAGAACTTCGAGTCGATCCATAATCATTCAGCCTACGCTGTCATTGAACACGACAAACGCGACGCATGACCATTCGTAGTTTTGTCTTACGCCAAGGTCGGATGACGGCAGGCCAGGAGCGTGCGTTTAGCGATTATTGGCCAAGTTGGGGCATTGATATCACCGCTGAGACAAACCTCAATAGCCGGGCTATTTTTGGGGATGATCGCGAATTGGTGTTGGAAATTGGTTTTGGCAATGGTGAATCTTTTCTAGATATGGCCGAAGCAGCGCCTGAAAAAGGGTTTATCGGGATTGAAGTGCATCGTCCTGGTGTGGGGCATGCGCTACTCGGCATTGCTGAACGAGGCCTCACCAATGTTCGCTTGATTTGTCATGACGCTGCAGTGGTGGTGCGTGATCATATGGCTGATGACACACTCTCGCGTGTGCAGATTTATTTTCCAGATCCGTGGCCAAAGGCGCGGCACCACAAACGCCGGATTATTCAAAAACCCTTCACCGATTTACTGTATCGTAAGTTACGCACAGGCGGCGAGTTGCACTGCGCAACCGACTGGGAGAATTATGCCGAGTGGATGCAAGAGGTGTTTGCGAATGAGTCAAAATGGGTTAACCTAGGCGGATCAGATGGATTTGCGCCAAGACCCGAATGGCGACCGCTGACCAAGTTTGAACAACGTGGGCTGAATAAGGGCCACGGGGTTTGGGATTTACGTTATCAAGCCAATAAAATGGAGTCATAAATATGATGAAGAAAACCTTATTGATCGCATCTGGCGCTATGTTGCTTGCGGCATGTACCACCGGTGGTAGCGATGCTGGCAAAGTAGACATGACCACACCAGAAGCGCAGCAATCGGCTATGGAACAAGCACAACAAGCCTTCCAAAGTGGTGACAAAGCTGCGGCTATTGCGACATGGGAAGCTGCGGCTAATGCAGGGAATGCTGCTGCGCAACATAATTTGTCAGTGGTGTATCGTACCGGTGATGGGGTTGGAGCGAATCCTGATAAAGCAATGGGTTGGTTAGCGAAATCTGCTGAGCAAGGCTATGTGCCGGCTGTCTATGATATGGGTAGCTTCTACTTACAACAAGGTGATCCAGCACAAGCAGCGCCATTGATGCAAGCAGCTGCCGAACAAGGCTATGCACCAGCGCAATTTAATTTGGGTGTGATGTCTGTTCGTGGCGACGGCGTGCAGAAAAATGAAGCAGCGGGTATTCAGCTGATCGAAGCAGCAGCAGCCCAAGGTTTTGAACCGGCAGTTAAAGCGCTGCAAGGTCAATAAAAAGCTTCATTAATGATGAGAAAGCCGCCTTTTGGCGGCTTTTTTGTTGCGCTTAATTTCGTTATAATGCTCGGTCGATTTATACCTACAAACCAACACATCATGACGCAAACCCTAAAAAAAGTCTTTATCGCTACCCATGGCTGCCAGATGAACGAATACGATTCGTCGAAGATGCTTGCTGTGTTGAAAGTGTCCCATGGCATGGAGCCAGTTGAGTGCGCAGAAGACGCCGATGTGTTGCTGCTCAATACCTGCTCGATTCGTGAAAAAGCGCAAGATAAAGTGTTTTCGCAAATTGGTCGCTGGAAACCGCTTAAAGAGAAAAATCCCCATATTATCATTGGTGTGGGTGGTTGTGTGGCCTCACAAGAAGGTGAGGAACTGCGTCGTCGTGCGCCGGTGGTGGATGTGGTTTTTGGGCCGCAAACTTTGCATCGCCTGCCAAATTTGATTTCTGAGGCACAGCAAAAACGCGATGGTGTGGTGGATGTGAGCTTCCCGGAAATTGAAAAATTTGACCACCTGCCAGAGCCGCGTGCTGAAGGGCCAAGCGCCTATGTGTCAGTGATGGAAGGATGTTCTAAATACTGTACCTTCTGTGTGGTGCCTTATACGCGCGGTGAAGAGATAAGTCGTCCCTTTGACGATGTGATTGCTGAATGCGCGGCATTGGCTGCCCAAGGTGTGCGCGAGATTAATTTACTCGGTCAAAATGTGAACGCCTATCGTGGTGAGATGGACGATGGTGATAACGCTGATCTTGCGTTGTTGATTGAATACATCGCCGCGATCGATGGTATCGACCGTATTCGTTTTACTACCTCACACCCGCTGGAATTTTCTGACAGTTTGATTGAAGCTTATGCACGCGTACCGCAGCTGGTCAGTCACCTACATTTACCAGTGCAAAGTGGTTCGGATAAGGTTCTGGCGCTGATGAAGCGCGGTCACCAGGCGGCGATGTATAAAGAAAAACTAGCGCGTATTCGTGCGCTTCGTCCGAGCATCAGTTTTTCATCAGATTTCATTGTCGGCTTTCCCGGTGAAGAAGATGAAGATTTTGAAGCAACCATGCAGCTGATTGAAGACGTTTTTTACGATACGTCGTTTAGCTTTATTTATAGCCCGCGTCCGGGCACACCGGCTGCTGCCATGCCTGATCGGATTCCTATGGAGGTTAAAAAAGAACGTCTAGCACGCCTGCAGGCGCGAATCTTAGAAATGGCTGCTGATATTTCCGAGTCGATGGTCGGGACCGAGCAGTGGGTGCTGGTCGATCGTGTATCGAAGAAAAACGCCCAGGAAGTGTCAGGACGCACCGAGAATAATCGGGTGGTGAATTTCCAGGGACCAAAAGATTTGATTGGTCGCTTTGCGAAAGTACAGATCACTGCAGCGTACAAAAATTCTCTGCGTGGACGTTTACTTGAAGCGGAAGGTATGGTCGCACCCGCGTTGTATCAAACTGCTTGATAGCGTCTCATCTTGATTTTTTCTTGCAAGTCTTTCAAGACTTGCCATAATAAAGACATCATTTTAACCGTAGAGCCTGCATGCAAAATCCTCTCGCTTTCCAGCTTGTCCCACAAGATCAGCAACGCTTAGCTGAGTTGAACGGGCAGATGGACGCTCATCTGCGTCTGATCGAAGATCAACTGGGTATCCACATCAGTAATCGTGGCCATTTATTCCATCTTGAAGGTGATGAAGGGCGCGTGGTACAAGGCCGATTTGTTTTAGAAAAACTGTATGAGCAAACTGGTGAAGGTGTACTCAACGCCGATGATGTTCATCTAGCGTTGCGTGATGCCGGTGCGACGCTTTCTAGTGAATTCAGCTCTAAAGGCGAAGGTAAAGATATCTTTATCGAAACCAAGCGTGGCACGATTTCCGGGCGTGGTTCAAATCAACGCCGTTATCTGCGCCGGGTATTTTCGCATGCGGTCAATTTTGGTATTGGTCCGGCTGGTACTGGGAAAACCTACCTTGCGGTAGCGGCTGCGGTGGCGTATTTGGCCGAGGATAAGGTGCGTAAACTGGTTTTAGTACGGCCAGCGGTTGAAGCGGGTGAGCGTTTGGGTTTTTTGCCCGGTGATATGACGCAGAAAGTCGATCCGTATTTACGGCCACTTTATGACGCGTTGCACGACATGCTCGGCACGGAACGCGTCACCAAATTAATGGAGCGTGGGGTGATTGAGATTGCGCCATTGGCGTTTATGCGTGGTCGCACACTCAATGATGCGTTTATCATCCTTGATGAGGCGCAAAATACAACCACTGAACAAATGAAGATGTTCCTGACCCGCCAAGGCTTTGGCTCAACCGCGGTGATTACCGGGGACATCACCCAAATTGATCTACCGAAAGGGATCTATTCTGGATTAAAACATGCCCGCGACATCTTGCGAGATGTTGAAGGTATTTCTTTTACACATTTCGAAGCTCAAGATGTGGTGCGTCATCCTTTGGTACAACGCATTATTGAGGCTTATGATGATGTGCATAAAAAACATGATGAGGATAACGGTTGATGAACCCAATAGTGATTGATTATCAGGTTGAGGATATCCCTGAGGATTGGTTGTACCCGAGCGAGAAACGTCTGCAGCGCTGGTTGGATACAGTGCTTAGCGTGCTGAAAAATGATGAGGCGCTGGAAGTAACGGTGCGTTTGGTTGATGATCAAGAAATTACCGAGCTAAACCAAGAATATCGCAATAAAGAAAAGCCGACTAATGTATTGGCGTTTCCCTGCGATTGGGATTTGCCCGAAGAGCCCCGTCTGCTGGGTGATATTGTGATTGCGGTAAACGTGGTCAATAATGAAGCGAAAGCGCAGAAAAAAACCATGGAGCAACATTGGGCACATATTGTCATTCATGGTTTCCTGCATTTACTGGGTTATGATCATATTCAAGATGATGATGCTGAAAAAATGGAGCAAACTGAGCGTAATATTTTGGCAGAACTAGGATTCCCTGACCCTTATCGGGTCGATTGTGATACGCAGTAATGGAGGGTAGGCCGTGGCGGTAAGTTTTTTTGCGTTATTTGATGATATCGCCTCGGTGATGGACGATGTGGCGATGCTCACAAAAGTCGCAACCAAAAAAACTGCCGGTGTGCTTGGTGATGACCTCGCGCTCAATGCCTATCAGTTGACCGGATTAAAAGCGAAACGCGAATTGCCGGTCATTTGGGCGGTGACTAAGGGCTCGGTGATCAATAAATTGATTTTGGTGCCGGTGGCGCTGTTGATGGCGGCGTTCTTGCCTTGGGCGGTTAAGTATATGCTGATGATTGGTGGCGCGTATTTGTGTTACGAAGGGACCGAGAAGGTTCTGCATTTGCTTTTTCCTCACGAAGACGAAAAAGAACGTCAAAATGAACACAAAATCGCTAATGCCGAAAATGTGGATTTGGTCGCTTTTGAGCGCAAGAAAATTAAGGGGGCGATTCGTACTGATTTTATCCTTTCGGCTGAAATTGTCGTGATTGCCTTAAATGAGTTATTGAAGTTTGACCTTTCGCAAGCGATTCGCATTGCTTCGTTGAGTGTGATTGCGTTACTGATAACTGTGTTGGTCTATGGTACGGTTGCGGTTATCGTGAAGATGGATGATGTAGGGCTATATTGGCGTGAGAAATACGAAGGTGTGTTAGATGCCATTGGCCGTGGCCTGCTGTGGTTTGCCCCACGCATGCTTAAAACGTTGTCAATTGTCGGTACCGCGGCGATGTTTATTGTCGGTGGGCATATTTGGGTTGAAGGCCTGTCGTTTATCCACCACGCCATTGCTGGATGGACAGCCAATTTACAAGGCGTTGTTGGCTGGTTGGTCAGCACATTAGGCGATGTTGGCGTTGGTGTCTTAGTCGGTTTAGCCGCGGTGGCGATTATTACGCCGTTAGTAAAACTATGGCGCCGCATGCGAGCATCGGACGCGACTAATGAGTGATTGGTGTATTCGCGCGGTTAAAGACGCCGATATCCAGGCGATCACCAAGATTTATAATTATTACGTCTGCCATACCGATATCTCTTTTGAAACCGAGGCGGTGAGTGACGCTGAAATGCACGTTCGTCGCGCGGCTATTGAACCATTAAGCCCGTATTTAGTGGCCATATTAGATGGTGCGGTGGTTGGGTATGCTTACGCCAAACCCTGGCATAAAATGGCGGCGTATGCGCATACTTATGAAAGCAGCATCTATCTTGCTCATGATCGCGATCTAGAGCGATGCAAGGGGCTTGGAACAGCGTTGTATCGAGCGCTCATTGATGGTTTACGCGAACGTGGGGATGTACGGATTCTGTTTGGCGTGCCAACGCTTGGTAATGCAGCGAGCGATCGTTTACATGAGAAATTAGGCTTTACCCACCAAGGCAGCTTTGCTAATGTCGGGTACAAGCAAGGGTGCTGGCTAAGCGTCACTTATTGGGCGTATGATTTTACAAAGATAAACCCTTAAGCGATACAAGCAGCGCCCAAGTTCTGATAATATAGCATTTTTATAGTTTTTTGAGAGATAACATGAATCAAACGGATTTAGCCCACTTAGTGGCGAAAGCAAGTCAAAAAATAGAAGCTTTTGCAGATGCGGATCTGAATTTAGACATCACACGTGGTAAGCCCAGTAGTGAACAGCTCGATTTGGCTTTACCCTTGCTCAATAATTTGTCTGCTGAAGACATCGCTGCATATTCACCGGATGTGCGTAATTACGGTGGCTTAGATGGTTTGCCTGAAATGAAAGCTTTTTTCAAGGAAATGACCGGCACGGGCGAAGAAGTTGATGTGCTGGTTGGTGGTAACTCCAGCTTAAAACTGATGCATGATGCGCTGACCATTTATCTGCGCTATGGGGCCGGTGAAAAGCGTCCACCATGGGGAAAACAGCAAGCAAAATTTATCTGTCCAGTGCCCGGTTATGATCGCCATTTTGCGGTATGTGAGCATTTAGGGATGGAAATGATAGCGGTCGGCATGGATGAGCATGGTCCGGATATGGATGCAGTAGAAGCATTGGTTGCTTCAGATAACAGCATCAAAGGCATGTGGTGTGTGCCGAAATACTCTAACCCAACTGGGATTACCTATAGCGATGAGGTTATTGAGCGTTTAGCAAAAATGACCGCAGCGGCTGATGGTTTCCGCATTTTTTGGGACAATGCGTATTGTGTGCACCATCTTGGCCAGGATAGCGACCAACTCGCTGATATTTTCAAAGCATGTGCGGCTGCTAAACATCCGCAGCGGGTGGTGATGTTCTCATCTACCTCGAAAATCACCTTTGCGGGTGCTGGTGTGGCAGCGATTATCGCAAGCCCTGAGAATATTGCTTGGCTGACGAAGCATTTTGGCTACCAAATGATCGGGCCGGATAAAATCAACCAGCTACGTCATGTGCGTTTTTTTAACGAGGTAGGCTTAGAAAATCACATGAACGATCATGCTGAGATTCTCAAACCACGTTTTGACGCGGTATTGCAGCGCTTAGAAGAAGGGCTTGCTGGGACTGGTCTCGCTCAATGGACAAACCCAACCGGCGGCTATTTCATAAGCTTAGATGTACTGCCAGGCTGTGCTAAGAATGTCGTTGCCGAATGCGCGCGCTTAGGCTTGAAGCTCACTCCGGCAGGATCGGCTTATCCTTACGGTCGTGATGAGTACGATACCAATATCCGTATTGCACCATCTTTTCCTACCTTGGAAGATGTAGAGAAGGCAGCGGATGTGTTAGTGGCTGTCGTGCAAAAAGTGTGCGGCGAACGCAAGCTGAGCGCTTAAAGAAAAGCGCCGTTGTTAGACAACGGCGCGAAGCATTATTTTTTTGGTAAATCGACTTTTGGTTGTTCGGGGTTGCGACGGAAGAAAATAGCGGTATGGCCTATTTTTTGCACGCATTCGGCGCTATGTATGGTCTTAATGTGCTCAATCATCGTCTGTTGTGTGTCATCGTCAAGATTGCCGAGTTTTACTTTAATCAACTCATGAACATTGAGCGCTAAATCGAGCTCTTTATCGACCCCACTGGTAATTCCATTAGCGCCAATCAAGACAACAGGTTGTAGGTGATGGGCGGCAGATTTCAAAAATCGCACTTGGGCTTTGCTTAACATTGCGTTATCCTTAATTGTTTCAGTTGTAAATAGCATAGCAGAAATCACTCATGGCTCGCAGTAAAAGCTCACACCGGTGGCTCAAAGAACATCACAACGATAAGTATGTGCAGCAGGCGCGCGAAGAAGGCTATCGCTCGCGTGCGGTGTATAAACTCAAAGAAATTCAGGCTAAAGATAAGCTGATTAAGCCGGGCATGACGATTGTTGAGCTTGGTGCCGCACCTGGTGGCTGGTCGCAGTATGCCGCTGAGTGTTTGCAGGGGCGAGGTCATATTTTCGCCCTTGATATTTTGCCGATGGACGCTTTGCCGGATGTCACCTTTATTCAGGGGGATTTTCGCGAAGAAAGTGTTTTAGCGCAATTAGAAGACTTGATTGGTGAGAATGCAGGTATTGACCTTGTAATTTCTGATATGGCCCCCAATACTTCAGGGATTAAATCCGTTGATCAAGCGAAGAGCATGTACTTGGTCGAATTGGCGGTAGATTTTGCCTTGCAGCATTTACAAGAGCATGGCAATTTATTAACTAAAGTTTTTCACGGCCCAGGTTTTGATAAACTAATGCGTTCACTGAAGAATGATTTTACGCAAGTGTTGACGCGCAAACCGAGCGCATCACGCCAGCGTAGCCAGGAAACGTATTTATTGGCAAAAGGTTTGATAAAGCGTTAAACCTGACGATTTTATGAAGAGGAAAGTGTTTTGAACGATATGCGAAAATCGATTTTAATTTGGGGCGGTCTGATTCTGCTGTTCCTGTTCTTAGTCGGCGAAGTCGATAATCTTGGAATGAATAATGGTGCCAATAGCGTCAGCTATTCGCAATTCCTCGATGAAGTGGAAAATGGCGATGTGCGTTCGGCCAAAATTGATTTGCAGGAAATGACGATCCAGTTTACCGATAAGTCCGGTAAGAGCTATATCACAAACAACCCTGAGCCAAACACCATGGCGTTGATTGGTGATTTGCGTAAAAATGGGGTTAATATCACAGCGAACCCGATTGAAAAAGAAAGCTTGCTCGGGCGCATTTTGATCAATATTTTACCGATCATTATCCTGATTGCGCTGTTCTTATTCGTCAGCCGACAAATGCAGGGTGGCGGCGGAAAAGGCGGTGCATTCTCTTTTGGTAAGAGTAAGGCAAAGCTGATCCCTGAAGATAAAATCAAAGTGACGTTTGCCGATGTTGCTGGTGCTGAAGAAGCTAAAGAAGATGTTGTCGAGATGGTTGAGTTCCTGCGTGACCCAACGAAATTCAGCCATTTAGGTGGGCAAATCCCACGCGGTGTGTTGATGGTTGGTCCTCCGGGTACTGGTAAAACACTGCTTGCTCGTGCGATTGCTGGTGAAGCTAAAGTGCCATTTTTCACTATTTCCGGTTCTGATTTTGTTGAGATGTTTGTAGGGGTTGGCGCTTCACGGGTTCGTGATATGTTTGAACAAGCGAAAAAACACGCCCCATGTATTATCTTTATCGATGAAATTGACGCGGTTGGTCGCCAACGTGGCGCAGGTTTAGGTGGTGGGCACGATGAGCGCGAGCAAACCTTGAACCAGTTGCTGGTTGAAATGGACGGTTTTGAAGGCAATGAAGGGGTGATTGTCATTGCGGCAACCAACCGTCCGGATGTGCTTGATCCAGCTTTGCTTCGCCCAGGACGTTTCGACCGTCAGGTCGTGGTCGGTTTGCCAGACCTCAAAGGCCGTGAGCAGATTCTTAAAGTGCATATGCGCAAAAAACCAATTGATGAGGATGTGAAGCCGCGTGATATCGCGCGTGGTACACCGGGCTTTTCAGGCGCTGATTTAGCCAACTTAGTCAACGAAGCGGCGCTGTTTGCTGCACGCCGTGACGGTAAAACAATCACCATGCAAGATATGGAAGATGCCAAAGATAAAATTATGATGGGCGCAGAGCGCCGCTCGATGGTGATGAGCGATGCGGAAAAAGAAATGACCGCATACCATGAAGCAGGGCACTGTATTGTTGGCCGCTTGGTACCTTCGCATGATCCGGTTTATAAAGTCACGATTATTCCACGTGGACGCGCGCTAGGGGTCACTATGTTCTTGCCTGAGCAAGACCGCTATAGTTATTCGCGTGAGCGCTTGGAAAGTCAGATTTCTAGTCTGTACGGTGGGCGAATCGCCGAAGATTTGATCTATGGTCGCGACCATGTATCAACTGGTGCCTCGAATGATATCGAACGTGCAACCGCTATCGCACGCAATATGGTCACCCAATGGGGGCTCTCCGATAAGCTTGGTCCACTTGCCTATGGCGAAGAAGAGAACGAAGTCTTTTTAGGACGCTCGGTCACTCAGCATAAAAATGTGTCTGATGAAACCGCGAACCTGATTGATACAGAAATTCGCGCGATTATTGATCGCAACTACGATCGTGCAGAGCAGATCCTTAAAGACAATATCGATATTCTGCATGACATGACCAAAGCGTTGGTCA
>NZ_CP090975.1:1520000-1690000 GCF_021513215.1 Suttonella sp. R2A3
ATCAACCGAGATTCTGCTAGTAGCGGCGAGCGAACGCGGAGTAGCCCAATTAAGTTTATTAAGAGTTAGTGGAACATACTGGGAAGTATGGCCGAAGAGGGTGAAAGCCCCGTACACGACAACCTTAATAGATGAATCGAGTAGGACGGGACACGTGATATCCTGTCTGAACATGGGGGGACCATCCTCCAAGGCTAAATACTCGTTGTCGACCGATAGTGAACCAGTACCGTGAGGGAAAGGCGAAAAGAACCCTGGTGAAGGGAGTGAAATAGAACCTGAAACCGTATGCATACAAGCAGTCAGAGCACGTATTAGACGTGTGATGGCGTACCTTTTGTATAATGGGTCAGCGAGTTAATTTTAGTAGCGAGGTTAACCTTATAGGGGAGCCGAAGCGAAAGCGAGTCTTAATAGGGCGCATAGTTGCTAGGATTAGACCCGAAACCGAGCGATCTATCCATGGGCAGGTTGAAGGTTGAGTAACATCAACTGGAGGACCGAACCCACTAACGTTGAAAAGTTAGGGGATGACCTGTGGATAGGAGTGAAAGGCTAAACAAGCTCGGAGATAGCTGGTTCTCCCCGAAAACTATTGAGGTAGTGCCTTGTAAATCACTTACGGGGGTAGAGCACTGTTTCGGCTAGGGGGTCATACCGACTTACCAACCCGATGCAAACTCCGAATACCGTAAAGTGCAATTACAGGAGACACACGGCGGGTGCTAACGTCCGTCGTGGAGAGGGAAACAACCCAGACCGCCAGCTAAGGTCCCCAAATTATGATTCAGTGGGAAACGAAGTGGGAAGGCGAAGACAGCTAGGAGGTTGGCTTAGAAGCAGCCACCCTTTAAAGAAAGCGTAATAGCTCACTAGTCGAGTCGTCCTGCGCGGAAGATTTACCGGGGCTAAATCATATACCGAAGCTGCGGATGCGTGTTTACACGCATGGTAGGGGAGCGTTGTGTAGGCTGATGAAGGTGTGTTGAGAAGCATGCTGGAGGTATCACAAGTGCGAATGCTGACATGAGTAACGATAATGCGGGTGAAAAACCCGCACACCGAAAACCCAAGGTTTCCTGCGCAACGCTAATCGGCGCAGGGTAAGTCGGCCCCTAAGGCGAGGCGGAAACGCGTAGTCGATGGGAAACAGGTTAATATTCCTGTACTGTTAATAACTGCGATGGGGGGACGGAGAAAGCTAGACTATCACACTGTTGGATGTGTGTTTAAGCGTGTAGGCTGAGATCTTAGGCAAATCCGGGATCTTAAGGCTGAGGCGTGATGACGAGTCTCTACGGAGACGAAGTAGTTGATGCTATGCTTCCAGGAAAAGCCTCTAAGCTTCAGGTTATTGACAACCGTACCCCAAACCGACACAGGTGGGTGGGATGAGAATTCTAAGGTGCTTGAGAGAACTCGGGTAAAGGAACTCGGCAAAATGATACCGTAACTTCGGGAGAAGGTATGCCCTTTGATGTGAAGGACTTGCTCCGTAAGCATTGGAGGGTCGCAGAGAATAGGCCGCTGCGACTGTTTATCAAAAACACAGCACTGTGCAAACACGTAAGTGGACGTATACGGTGTGACGCCTGCCCGGTGCCGGAAGGTTAAATGATGGGGTGAGAGCTCTTGATTGAAGCCCCGGTAAACGGCGGCCGTAACTATAACGGTCCTAAGGTAGCGAAATTCCTTGTCGGGTAAGTTCCGACCTGCACGAATGGCGTAACGATGGCGGCGCTGTCTCTACCCGAGACTCAGTGAAGTTGAAATCGCAGTGAAGATGCTGTGTACCCGCGGCAAGACGGAAAGACCCCGTGAACCTTCACTACAGCTTGACACTGAACATTGACCTTACTTGTATAGGATAGGTGGGAGGCTATGAAACCGAGACGCTAGTTTTGGTGGAGCCATCCTTGAAATACCACCCTGGTAATGTTGATGTTCTAACGTAGGTCCTGAAACGGGATTGCAGACAGTGTCTGGTGGGTAGTTTGACTGGGGCGGTCTCCTCCTAAAGAGTAACGGAGGAGTGCGAAGGTGGGCTCGGTGCGGTCGGAAATCGCACCAAGAGTGCAAAGGCAGAAGCCCGCTTAACTGCGAGACATACAAGTCGAGCAGATACGAAAGTAGGTCTTAGTGATCCGGTGGTTCCGAATGGAAGGGCCATCGCTCAACGGATAAAAGGTACTCCGGGGATAACAGGCTGATTCCTCCCAAGAGTCCATATCGACGGAGGAGTTTGGCACCTCGATGTCGGCTCATCACATCCTGGGGCTGTAGCAGGTCCCAAGGGTATGGCTGTTCGCCATTTAAAGTGGTACGCGAGCTGGGTTCAGAACGTCGTGAGACAGTTCGGTCCCTATCTGCCGTGGGCGTTGGAGATTTGAAGGAAGCTGTTCTTAGTACGAGAGGACCGGAATGGACGAACCTCTGGTGTACCGGTTGTGATGCCAATTGCATTGCCGGGTAGCTATGTTCGGAAGGGATAACCGCTGAAAGCATCTAAGCGGGAAGCCCCTCCTAAGATAAGATCTCCCTAACGCTATAAGCGTTCTCAAGGTCCGTTGAAGACGACGACGTTGATAGGTCGCCTGTGGAAGTGTGGTAACACATGAAGCTAAGCGATACTAATTGACCGTGAGGCTTGATCATACAACGCTCAAGTTATCTTAAGACGATTTAGAAGAGATATTGAATGTTTCTTGAGTACTGGATAGGGAAAACGGAGCTAAGGCTCTATATCCAGTACTGACAACCGGTTTTCCTGATGGCCATAGAGCTGTGGTCCCACCTGAATCCATGCCGAACTCAGTAGTGAAACGCAGCATCGCCGATGGTAGTGTGGGGTCTCCCCATGTGAGAGTAGGTCACCATCAGGGTTTAACGCAAGCCCCTAGTAGCAATACTAGGGGCTTTTTTAATGCACGAGATAAAGTAATCAAAACGCGTAGAATGAGCGTAATTTAGCAGTGGTTAAAATTGAAATTATGAATGAGATATAGTGCGTTAAACTATTTATTGCCTTTGATCTCCACACAAATTTTGACAGAATACTTAAGAAAGGTCTTTCTGAGAGTGATATTAATTTAGGGGAGTTCAGTGTTAGTAACTGATTGCTCTATCAATATTAAGGTACTCAGGTACTTTATTTTATAAGGAAGTAACGTGACTGCTCCAAAATGAGCTCTTTGTGAAAAAGAAATCGCTGAAGAAAATGATACAAAAGAACATGTTATTCCCAATGCAATTGGTGGAAGGAAAAAGGTAAAGGGATTTATTTGTGAAAGTTGTAACAATACGTCTGGAAGTAATTGGGAATCTGCATTGGCGAAACAGTTAAACCCGTTGAGCTTATTCTTTGGGATTAGCCGTGAGAGCGGAAAAACACCTTCTCAACTTTTTGAAACATCAGGAGGGGATAGGTTAAAACTTAATTCAGATGGAAGCATGGATATTGAAAAACCTTTGTATTCAGAAATTCCACTGGATTCTGGCGAAGGCGGTCAAATACAAATTAAAGCTCGCTCTATCTCTGAAGCAAAGAAAATGCTTAAAGGGGTAAAGAGAAAATATCCACAACTAAATCTAAACGAATTTCTAGATAGCGCAAAATCTGAGTCATTTTATTGCTCAGATATGTTGAAGTTTAATTTATCATTTGGTGGTCATGAAGCAGGCCGCTCTATTGTGAAGTCAGCATTAGCACTAGCAGTATCTTCTGGCATTCCGGCAGAAATATGCGGTGCAGCAACAAACTATCTAAGAAAAGAAGATGGTGAAGCCTGTTTCGGGTATTTCTATGAATCTGACTTAATAAAAAATCGACCAGAAGGAACTCCGTTTCATTGTGTTTCAATCAAAGGGTGTAGCAAAACTAGGCAGGTAATTGGATATGTGGAATATTTCGGCGTGCAACGTATCGTTCTTTGCTTATCAGATTCCTATGAAGGTCGCGATCTATCAAATACTTACGCTATTAATCCAATTACCGGTGAAGAATTGAGCCTTACAGTTGTATTAGACTTTTCAAAAGAGGATATACGTGAGGCTTATGACTACAAAAAGATCCCAAAAGGCTCAGTGGAGGCTGCCTTTGAGAAAATCATTCCAGCAGGTATAGAGCGATCTATTGAACGGGAAAGAGACCGCGTCCTTGATGCTGCTGTAAAGTATGCGTTTAAAAATTGTGGCGCGAAAGAAGGAGAGATGTTGATGCCGGAACATATAAATAAGCTTACAAGTCTTATGATGGAAAAGTTAGAGCCTTTTATTCTTCATCAGTTTACTCATTCGAGGAAGAAAAAATAGCTTATAACAAGATGAAGCAGGCAGATAATTTATTCGTTTTACCTCAAGTTTAAGATGGGCACAATATTTTGTGTGGATCTTTTGATTTAATGTACAGTAGAAAGTAATTTAAAAGGCAAGTACGTACAAATCTTGCGGGTGATGAATACGAAATAGATCGTTTAAGTGCTTGTAAGAGAGAAAACTTAAGCTAAATAAAATGCATGCATGGTTTTCTAGACTTAAGCAAGAAATAAGCTAAGGAACACTGGGGCGAGTAGGCTTAAGAGGATACCGCTGGCGAGTGCCTGTGGGACTTTTTCTGCGCCACAGGCTTGTTTTACGATCGGCAGCACAGTATCCATCGCGCCAGCGCCTGAGACGCTCATCGCCATATAGCCGTAGCGTACGCCGAGTAGATACAATAACACGATCCCGAGTAATTCTCGGGTGAGGTCAATCAGTAGCGCTGTGGTGCCGTAAAAGGTGCCTAATTGTTCGCCAACCATGACGCTCGATAGGGTAAACCAACCAAAACCGCTGACTAATGCTAATGCCTGACGGATCGGCATATCGATCCACCAAGCGGTGATTAATCCTCCTATCAAAGCGCCGATGATGATGGAGAGCGGCAACAAGAAAATACGCGGATGGAAATGATGGATTTTAAGTCCCAGATGATAAAGATCAATCCCAACCAAAAAGACCATCAGTAGCAAGACGGCGTTGATTGAGGGAAGCGGTAATTCATCAAAGGGTAGCAGATGGGTAAGTGCGCCGAGGGCAACCATCAATAAGGCGAGAAAACACGAGCGCAGCGGCGGCCATAGTCGAGAAATCGATACCGCACTGCGTGGACGTTGTTTTGGTTCTTGATGGTCAAAAAACCACGCAATGAGTGCGGCAGGGATTAAAGTACTGAATAGGGTGAACCAGGCGGCGCTGCGTAGCGCTTTACCCAATGCACCAGCGTTAGCCAGCACATCGCCAAAATCTCTGCCAATAAGGAATAACAGTACCCAAACCAGTGGCCCGACGGCCGCGATTAAACGGTGCGCTAGGCGGGTTGGGATGATCTTTGCTGCAATGGCGCCGAGAATGACCGCCGCGATGATTGGCGCTAAGGTAGCAAGAACCGTCATTATTCGCCGTTTTTATGATTATGTGGTGGGGCGAACGGTAATGGTAAGACTTTATGGGCGTCTTGATCCTGGTGTTCTGGGAAATAAATATCGTGTTTGAGGTAGGCAATCTCGAAGCCATTGCGTTTACACGCCTGCCAAATGCGGGTGATGAGTTTGTGGCGGGTGGTGGCAAAGTCGTGATCGAGTAAATGCCAATAATATTGTACACGATAGGTGATGCCGCGCTCGCTACAACCAAAGGCGAAGGCACGGTTCTTCATATACGGTTCTTGATCGCTAAGTTCACCCAGAGCGAGCATTTCTTGCAATTCATTCATGAGCACGCCTTCGACTTCCGCCGGATCATGACGATAGCTGATGTCAAAATAGAGAACCATGCGTTTGAGTTGATCGGTGTGCGACCAGTTTTTAAAAGCGGAAGTTACGAAATCGGAGTTGGGTAGGATCACGCTTTCGTTATCGAAGGTGGTCATGGTCAGTGAGCGCATGCCAATACGTTCGACTGTGCCATCATAACCACCCACAGAGATAATATCGCCGCTACGCAGAGGGCGCTCGATGAGCAATAAGATGCCGCTAATGAAATTGTTGGCTATCGTTTGCATACCAAAACCGATCCCCACACCGATTGCCCCGGCAAGCACGGTAAATGTGGTGAGGTCGAGGCCGATGATGCGCAGGGCGAGTAAAAACCCAAATGTGACTGCGGCGTATTGACTGAATACTGCCAGGCTGTTACGGATGCCTAAATCGACAACTTTGCTGTAAATCCAGCGGTAGGAGAATGATTTCAGCCAGCTACCAATACGGAAAACGATATAGATCAGCAACGCCATTAATAAAATATTCATCAAGGTAAATTGGCTATCGGTGCTGCTGGAGAATAATGGTTTTTTCAGCAATGTAAGAAAATCGCTCAGGACAGGGGTGTGGCTGTTCCAGCCGTAAATACGCAGCAATAACCACGCAAGCAGTAATAAACTGCCGTAGCGCAGGATGGTGTGTAATGGGCCTATCACATCCTGTGCCCAGAACACCCCATTATTGGTGTTGAGTAAGGCGTAGCGTTTTGCCCACAGCGAGGCATCTTTACACAACGCGAGAAAGCCAATCCAAATTAAGGCAACTAGCAGTAAATACAATAAATATTGTGCGCTTAACCAAGCGAAATTGAGATAGCCGAGTAAGCTGCTTATGGTGAATAAGGTAAAGCCGATTGGGATGATATAAACCACGACACGCAAAATGCGGTAGGTGTAAAACTCGCTGTAATAACCATTGAGGAAACTGACGGCGCGATTAATCGCATGCCACATCGGGAGCGTGACCAACGCAATATAAACCCCATAAATCCAGCGGAATGTATCGATGGTGGTTTGATCGTTGAGAATTTGTTCAGCCATCATTACTAGGGCAAATAAAATACTGCCTATGGCTGATAGGATGCCGACAATGCGCACCACACGGTAATTATCGGTGGTTTCTAACAGTTGGGTGTCGATTAAGATGCGCATTGCAAAATAAGGAATGGCGATCATCAACATCAAAATCGCCGGGAGCAATAACAGCCCATAGCTTGGCGCGCTAAGTTGGGCGACGTGAACCAGGGTCAGACTAAGCAATAAGAAGCCGATATACGGGAAGTTATGCTTTAACATGCCGAAAATAAACAATAAAAAGCGTGGTGCGAAGCCCATTCGTATATGTTTGCGGTAGCGTTTTGAGAGACGGTTATTCCAGATGGTGACCGAAATAGTGACTAAAATAATCGCGACCACGGCGACAGTCAGCATCACCCAGCGCATTAACGGCATATTTTTTAACGCATCAAGCAGGGTTTTAGCCGACACTAAATATTGACCGGCGAAGGTGCCAAAGGCGGTAGTGATATTTTGCGCAATTTGCGGTAGCGCCATAATTGAACCGCCAAAGCGGAATTGTCGTTTGAGATAGTTTTTTGAGACTGTGGTGAATTCACCATCAATTTTTTCTTTTAGCAATGCCACGCTGAATAAATTATTGTCCAACGCGCTACCAATATCTTGGTGGGTTCGCTGCATGTCGGCGTATTGCTGGGCAATCAGCTCAGGGATACCATTTTTTTGATTGCTAAACAGTTCGTATTGGTCTTTAATTGTCGTAAAATTATTGTCTAGTCGAATGTTTGCATCGTTGAGACGAGAACGAAAAGCCTCGAGCTCGCTCTGCTCGC
Organism: Suttonella sp. R2A3; assembly: GCF_021513215.1. NCBI lineage: Bacteria > Pseudomonadati > Pseudomonadota > Gammaproteobacteria > Cardiobacteriales > Cardiobacteriaceae > Suttonella > Suttonella sp. R2A3. The sequence goes on from NZ_CP090975.1 coordinate 1,527,648, forward strand.
GACGGATACGCTCTAGCGAAACGCTCGAAAAATCGACAAATTGCAACTCTTGCATGCGTTGCTCAATTTGACTGACTTCCTCGCCAATGGCGTTGAACATAATCTGCTTGTTTAAGATGGCAATGAGAATATTATGATGTAAACGCTGTTCTGAATTGAGCGAACTATCACGCAACACCATATTAAGGCGATCGCGCTCTTTGATGAGCTGCTGTGACTGGCTTTCTAAGTCAGAAGGCGCCTCGGAGCTATTGCGCCGCGCGTCGTCGTTTTCTAAATAGCGTTCGTTGTAGCGCTGATAGCGGGTGCTGAGTAGGGCAACATATTGTCGATCGAGCTCGATGATATGGTTAAGCCGCTTACGCTTTTCTTGCAACAAGCTATGATAACGTTCATTGCGTTCAAGGCGATTTTGCAGCGTTTCTTGATCAATATTTTGCTCGTTATCGTTTGTGGCGAGGGGGTTGGCTAGCTTTTGTAGCTGCGTATTGATCTGTTGGGTGGTCGCTTTGGTGTCTTCAATGGTTTTATCGAGCGTTATCAAGCGGTTTTTTTGATTGTCTTGGCGCAACTGCTCCTGCTCTAATTCGATGCGTGCTTGGTTAAGATCCCCTTGTTTGATAATAGCGTTGCTTGATGCCGGGTTATTGAGCGCTTCGGTGATGTGTTTAATGTTATTTTGTAGTTGAACAATTTGTTCTTCCAGGCTGGTAATTTCTTCCTTAGCAACCTCAATTTGCGCGCTGCTTGCAGCAACCACTGTGTCATACATACCTGACTGTTGGGCAATAGCGCTCTGCGCACTGAACCACAGCACGATGAATATCAGCGATTGAACCCCAGCGAATAGTGCCCGCATGACTTTGCCCACAACAACCAAAAACGCACTATTTTAGCAGGTTAGATGCAGAATGAGTATGAGAAATAAAGGATTATTCCGGGCTGTGACAGACCGCCTCGATGTTATGTCCATCGGGGTCAAGCACAAACGCACCATAGTAATCAGGATGGTAGATTTCGCGAACACCGGGTTTACCGTTGTCTTTACCACCAGCGGCAATGGCGGCGTGATAAAACGCATCAACGGCTTGGCGGTTAGACGCGATAAAAGCGATGTGCATGGGCGCGTGTGGTTTCTCGCCTTCGCCAAACCAGAATTCGGGCTTGCCATCCTTACCCATACCTGCCCAGCCTTGTACTTCCATCACCAGCTCGATGCCTAATGGGGCAAGCGCTTGTGCGTAAAATGCTTTGCTGGTTTGATGGTCTCTTATGCTCATGCCAATATGGTCAATAATCATAGTGTGCTCCTGTAGTTAAAGATGCGATGTCAGTGTGTTATGCACATCGCAGATTGAATTAGTTGAAAGTCTTGTTCGCTAATATTGATTAAGCCAAATCGAAGCTGATATCCCCAATGTTTCTCTTGGGTGAGGGTTAATTGATCGATGATTTTATAAATGCTGACGGCGTGCGCATCATAAAAACGAACATCTTTGTGAAATGGCACAAAGCCACCACCCATGTCAAATGGGTAAGGATCTTCGCTAATAACCTCACCAATGGCGGTAAATTCTTTACATGCTCTGCCATTTTTAAGGCTGGTTTTCGGAGAGTAATAAACGACCTTGTCACCGGCTTTGACGCGCGCCTGCGGCGCACGTTTACCATGACACACTTGCATAAAGCCGCCAGAGATACCAAGCGTGACATGGTTTTTAGACGCCACGGCAAGCCAGTAATTTTGTGTTTGAGGGCACATACTATTGGTTCAGCAAGGCGCCATCAATCGCTTTAGCGCGCTGAAAACTTTCGCGTGCGGTATGCCTGGCTGCGTATGCTTGGAATTCGGGCAATGGTTCGATCAAACCAAATGTCAGATAAAAATTCAAGGCGTTGCTGAGATATAAATCGGCGGTGCTAAAGCGATCACCAACGAGATAGTGGGACGTTTTAAGTTTGCTTACCAGGGTGTTGATGACATCGCTTAATTGACCATAACCTGCCGTGCTGGTCTGTTCTTCTTTGAGTTCAAAATGAAAATGGTGATTTAACAGCGCCGGTTCTAAGACGCCGTGGGCAAAAAACAGCCAACGATAGTATTCACCACGTAGCGGACTATCAATGGCTGGTGCGAGCTGTCTGTCATGATATTTGTCGGTTAAATAAGCACAGATGGCAGCGGTTTCGCTGATGACGGTATCGCCGTCTGTCAGGGTGGGGACTTTACCCATGGGGTTAATGTTTAAGTAATTCGCGGACTTGATTCCGTCAGGACTGGCGTCGCTGCCATATTGCAGGATCACTGTGGTGTAGTCTACGCCGTCCTGCAATCCCAGCTCGGTGAGCAGCCAGCGCACTACTGCGCCACGTGATTGGGGGTTGGTATAAAAGGTTAGTGTGCTCATCATCGTCTCCGTTTAAGTGGGTGTGTGATGATTGTAGCAATGAAATGTGTCAGTTTTTGTCAGTAGTGATTACTTATCCGACCAAACTGCGAATTCATTGCCGCTAGGTTCGCTGAAATGAAAGCGCCTCCCGCCAGGAAAGGCAAAGGTTGGCTGGATAATCACACCGCCGGCTGCTTCGATCTTTGCTTGGGTAGTTTCTAAATCCTTGCTGTAAAAAACCACCAGAACACTGCCTTGCTGGGTGGTGGCGCACTGTTCTGATTGATAAAACCCACCGTCTAAGTGTGTGGTAGAAAAAGCGGTGTATTGCTCGCCATAGTCGGTGAATGACCAAGCAAACACGTCGCTAAAAAATTGCTTAGTACGCGGTAAATCTGTAGCTGGAATCTCAATATAATTAAGGCTTTCATGTTGCGGCATGGCAGGTTCCCTCGGGGGCATACGATGGGTTTATTGGCGCTAATGCTTTGTTCTTCTTGCTGGTGTTATGCTACGAGCGCCTGAGTGGTTCATCGGCCATAAATCGGGGCACAGTAATCAGCAATCCAAGGCAACAATAATCTTGTTGGGTATTGGTTTTTCAGCAAAGATCAGCAAACAAAGCATAGCTCGATTGTTCGATTAAATCATCTGCAGAATGATATAAGTATGGGACAAAGTAACCTTTTCTTTAGACTTGGTCAAATGTGTCATCGATATTTTGTGCACGGCGCCAACGTGTTAATAAGGTCTGTTTATTGGGGGTGTATGGTATGCACAATTCTGTCAATGCCAGTATTCTGTCGACCCGAAAATGACGAAAATCAGCACGTTGTTCGCACCACGCCGCAATCATTTGTGTGGTACCAAAAAATGCCAGCGCAAAAGGATAGATCACACGGTCGGAGAGTGATCCTTCGGCATTTTCATAGTATAGCTGGATTTTATGTTGTTCACGGATGGCGTTGCGAATCGTGTGAGCGAACCTCAGGGGGCGTGCGTTGGCGTCTTTTACGGGGGGTACAAATAATGTATGCGCGTCGATATGACGTACGATGGCTTTGCTCGAAACCGCGCGAATTTTTGCCAGTGCGCTGCGGGTGGCATCGGTTAACGCATCATCACCATAAGCGTTGACCCATCGTCCTCCTAATACCAGGGCTTCGATTTCATCTGGGGTAAACATAAGCGGCGGTAAAGTGAAGCGTTCTTTGAGTATGAAGCCGAGACCCGCTTCACCTTGAATATCAGCGCCTTGTAAGCGTAGGGTGTTGATGTCACGGTATAGCGTTCTTGTGCTGACAGAAAGCTGTTCGGCCAATCGTTCCGCGCTGATTGGGCGTCGATGATGACGCAGAATATGTAATAAGGCAAACAATCGTTCGGTACGGTTCACGGATTTTTTCATGCCGGAGTGTCGTATAAGCCTATCGTGAACGAGCTATGTGTACAATAAGAATAAGCCCCATGCGTGGATTGTGTTCATGGGGCTTGGGTTATTGGCTAGTCAAAATGGGTGATGATGGTTGGCTTAAGCAGAGGCGCGTGCACCACGGCTTTGGCGTTTCTTGCCAGCGTAAGCGGGTTTGCCCTTACCATTGCCGCTGGGTTTGCCGCGTCCACCTTGACCACGTGCTTTAAAACCATCATTGCCACGACGCGCTTTTTGTCCGCCTTTGCCGCGATATTTGCCTTTAGGTTTTTTCGCTTTGACCGCGGCGGCTGTTTTGCGTGGCTCAAGGCCTTCAAGCTGTTCTTCGCTAATTTCGCGTTTGAGGTAGCGGGTGATTGAGGCAAGTTGCGCGCGGTCAGCCAGGCTGCATAAGTTCATCGCCATACCGCTACGTCCGGCACGACCAGAACGGCCAATGCGGTGCACATAGTCTTCTACCTGACGAGGCAAGTCGTAGTTAATCACATGGCTGATCGCCGGAATATCAATGCCGCGTGCGGCAACATCGGTGGCAACCAGAATATCGCATTTACCTTTACGCAAATCTTCGACGATACGGTTGCGTTTGTGCTGCGGTAAATCGCCGTGTAAAAAGCGTGCACGGTGTCCGTTATCACGTAATGTGTCCGCGACCTCTTCACAGCTACGCTTGGTGGCAGTAAAGATGATCGTTTGTGTCATATCCGGGTCGCAAACCAGGCGCTCAAGGACTTTATTTTTATGTCCAAGGTCATCGCAGAAGTAGACGCGCTCTTCGATGTGTGCGGTTTCGGTTTTGATCGCAATGCGCTCAGGGTTGCGGGTAAACGTTGCGGCGATTTTACCCACCGGGCCATCCCATGTTGCTGAAGACATGATGGTTTGACGCTGTGCGGGGGCGGCATCGATGATCGCGTTAATGTCGTCTGAAAAGCCCATATCGAGCATACGATCGGCTTCATCAAGAATCAGTGTGTTGAGTTCGCTGAAATCGACGCGTCCATCACGCATATGATCGAGCAAACGGCCAGGGGTGGCGATAATGATTTGTACGCCTTTTTTCAGCGCACGGATTTGCCCGCCATAAGGCGCGCCACCAACCAGCGGCACACTGAATAACCATTTCAACTCGTTACCGTAGCGACGTACGCTGTCGTTAACCTGCAGCGCTAATTCACGTGTTGGAGTAAGAATCAGCACACGAGGTTTTTTGCTGCGGCGGGTGTCGTTGATTAAATAATCGAGCACAGGCAACACAAACGCAGCAGTTTTACCGCTACCGGTTTGTGCTGAGAGCAATAAATCGCGACCTTCTAAAGCAAAAGGAATCGCTTGCGCTTGAATGGGGGTAGGTTTGCTATAGCCGCTTTCATGTAAAGCTTTAAGCAAAGGGGCAGCTAAAGAGAGCTGGTCAAAAGTTAAATCAGACATGGTGTATTCCTTATCATAATGCACACCACAGACGACCGTCTGCCCTGCTTTAAAGCAGAGTAAAAACGTATTTAGGGTGGTGCTGCCGTAAATGGGCGCGTTTTTGAAAATCTTCCAATGCGCGGCAAAATCATCGGCAACAATCATGAAGAAACAGCAGAACTGCTGGCACTGGGATCATACGAGATCCGATCGCGGACGATGTCGTCAGGCGGCGTATTATAGTGGCTTTCTTGGGCGAGTCAATTAATTTGTGCATGAATCATCGCGCATTTGCAGTATCATGCTGGCTTTAGTGAGATCAAAACCATGCGCTCGAGGTGAGAACCTGTTTAAGAAGGCGCAAAAAAGATAAATGATTGAGAGCAATGAACCAACAAACAACGATTGAATCGCTGGATTATCAAGGCCGTGGGGTGGCAAAAGTCGATGGTCAGGCGATTTTTATTGCCGGTGCGTTACCTGAAGAAACGGTGCGTTATCGCATTACCCACCAGCATAAACGCTTTGCCGAAGGTGCGGTTGATGCGGTGATCAATCCAGCCGAGGTGCGGGTGACACCGCGTTGTGTGTATTATGCCGATTGTGGCGGTTGTGATTTACAACACGCTGAGAGTGGCTGGCAAACACAAGCTAAGGAAAATCTCTGGCGTGCGCAATTAAAACGCTTAGGCGGTGTGATCCCAGAAACTATTGCGCCTGCATTGAGCGGCGACCCTTGGCATTATCGCCACCGCGCGCGGCTATCGGTTGCTTATGTTGGTGGTCGTGTGTTACTTGGATTTAAAGCGCGACAATCCCATCATGTGGTCGATGTGGATGAATGCGTGGTGCTTGCGCCTGAAATGAGCGACATTTTTCCCAAAATTCGTGAATTATTGCAAAACTTGCTCCCGCAGCGCGTGCATGAGGTATCGCTGCAGTTGGGTGAAGGTGTGCTTGCTGTGGGGTTGCAGGTTAAGCGTTGGTCAAAATCATCATCCCGTGTTGGGCAAGCATGGATTGCTGAACAACCACCTCATTGGCAGCTATGGCTGCGCGAGGATCGTACGGCGAGCTATCTATTAGCTGGGCAAAGGCAAGCTACGTTACAGTTTCGGCCACACGACGATTTAGCGATTCCTTTTACCCCCGATGATTTTACGCAAGTGAATAGGCAAATGAATCAAGCAATGGTGCGCCAAGCGCTATCGTGGCTAGCTGTGGAAAAAGATCACGCTATCGTTGATTTGTTTTGTGGCTTGGGGAATTTTTCTTTACCTTTGGTGCGTGCTGGTGCGCAGGTGTTAGCTATTGAAGGCGTTTCAGCAATGGTCGCGCGCTTGAAAGAACACGCACAAACGCTGGGCCTGTCTGAACGCATCAGCGCACGTCGTGCGGATTTGTTCAGCGTGACCGCTAAAGATATTAACGCTTGGACAAAAGCGGATGCATGGTTGATCGATCCGCCACGTGCGGGAGCGCAGGCTTTGGTGAGCGCGTTAGCTGATGCGCATAAACGGCCTGAGCGGCTACTCTATGTTTCGTGTAATCCGGCGACGCTCGCACGTGACGGGCGAATTTTGATTGAGCAAGGTTATCGCGCAACGCGCGGCGGGATCATCAATATGTTCCCACAAACTGCGCATATCGAGAGTATGGTGTTATTCGAGCGTTAGTCTGAGCGCTATGTCGACATCATGATCGCCGATTCTATAAACGCCAGATGTTGCTCGAGAATCTGTTGGTGGCGTTCAATATAGCGTTGCTGCTTCGCTTTAGTGTCTGCGCCGTCTTGGTGGTATAAGCTGAGAATGGTTGTGCCCAATGAACCCACTGAGTCGATTTCGCGCGCAAACGGCTGCTCGACCAATTCGTCACGAATCGCCTGAAAGTTATACATCGAGCTGCCAAAACACACCCGACAGCCGGCGTGGACGGCTTCCAGTGGGTTATGTCCACCGCGCGGAATCAGGCTGCCGCCAATAAAGGCGACTTGCGTGAGCGGGAAAAATCCAGCGAGTTCGCCCAACGTATCTAAAATCAAGACATCTTTCGCGCCCTGAAACCACGCGTTTTGACTACGCAGGCGTGGGGTAAAGCCGTGTTGACTGACTAATTTACATAGCTCAGCGCGTCGCTCTGGGTGTCTTGGGGCAATAATCAGACGTAAACCGGCTTCGCTAAGCTGGTCGCGTTGTGCGGTTAATATCGCTTGCTCTTCGCCTGGGTGGGTGCTCGCGGCGATCCATATTGGTGGTCCGGCTTCTGGGATGTTTTCTGGTCGCGGTTGAGGATTGAGTTGGTATTTGAGGTTTGCTGTGATGGTGATGTGTGCTTTTGGTACGCCGAGGGTTTGTAAGCGGCGCGCGTCCTGTTCGGTTTGTGCGTTCACGTATAACTGCGAGAGTGGACGAGCGAGCAGCGCCTTGGCAAAGCGGTAATAACCGCGTAAAGACCGCGCGGAAAGGCGTGCGTTAATTAATAACACCGGGCATGAGTGATTTGCCGCAAGGATGAGGTTCGGCCAGATTTCGGTCTCCATGAGGATCACGGCTTTGGGGCGAACATGGTGCAAAAAACGGCGCATAAAAGCTGGTGTGTCGTAAGGTAGATAGCTGTGGGTGATGCGCTCAGGCTGAGTTTGTTGGAATGCCTGAATTTGCGCAGAACCGGTGGGGGTGGTACAGGTGATCCAAAGCGCTAGCGAAGGGTGTTTTGCAAGCAGGGCGTTTAATAGCGGTTTGGCGGCGAGAAATTCGCCCACCGAAACGGTGTGAAACAGCACAGTAAATTCGCCTGATCGAGCAGGCAAATGACGCGCAAAACGTTCGCTGATTCGGCGACGATAATCGGCGTTGCTGTGCGATTTCCACAGCAAACGGATCAGCACAAACGGCAGCGCAATATAAAGCAATAGCGTGTAAAGAGGGCGTATCATTATCGGGCGAAGAAAGCATTATTTGGTATCATGGGCAGATATTATAACCATCAAGAGGGATTATGGCGATTTATGCCATCGGTGATGTCCACGGACAGTACGATGCACTGCAGCGCCTACTAGATCAGCTATCGCCTACCAGCAATGACGAGTTGTGGTTTGTTGGCGATTTAATTAATCGCGGGCCGAAGTCTTTGGAAGTGTTGCGGTATGTGCGCGGCTTAGGTAAGCAAGCGAAAGTTGTGCTGGGTAATCATGACTTTGCTTTTTTAGTGCAGGCGCAAGGTTATAAAGGGATTGAGCTTAAAAAAGCCGGGCGTGAGATTATGGCTGCTGATGATGGCGAGGAATTGCTTAATTATTTGCGTCATTTGCCTTTGTTGCACATCAATGAGCAATACAAAATTATCATGGTACATGCGGGTTTGTTCCCAAAATGGCAAGTTGCAGACGCACTGGTGGCTAACCAAGCGATCATGCATGGCCTGCAAGGTGAAAACTACCGTAATTTCCTGTTGTCTGTTTTTGGCAATAAACCGCAAGATGGCAAACACGCGCGTACGGCTTTAGATAAAGCGCGTTTTGCGGTGAATGTTTTTTGCCGCATGCGTTATCTGGATAAACAGGGTCGACTGGACTTTGATGCGAAAATGGCGCCAGAGAATGCGCCAGCACACCTTAAACCATGGTTTTATTTCCATGGACAACGAGATTATCGGGTGATTTTTGGTCACTGGGCCGCGCTGGGCTTTAGGATTGGCGCCGATGCGGCGTGTCTTGATGCAGGTGCTGCCTGGGGTGGCTCATTGGTCGGCCTCGATGTGATTAAATGGCACCTGGCGGCTAAGGCTAAAGTCAATCTATAAGCACGATTAAAGACACAAAAAAACCACCGATTAACGGTGGTTTCTTCAATAAGCCGATCAAGGCGTTTATTCGTAGTGAACCGCAACGATTTCTAGGGTTTTGCTGCCGCCAGGGACAGTCACATCAACCGTTTCACCTTCTTCTTTACCCATCAACGCACGGGCGATTGGCGAGGTGTTAGACAGTAAGCCGTCTTTGATGCTCGCTTCATCTTCGCCAACGATGGTGTAGGTCATCGCTTCGCCGCTGTCTAGGTCTTCCAGCTCAACGGTGGTGCCAAAAACAACCTTACCTTCGCGAGGCAGGTTGGCCACGTCAATAATCTGTACATTAGCGAGTTTGAACTCAATTTCTTTGATGCGGCCTTCGATGAAGCCTTGTTCTTCGCGGGCTGCGTGGTACTCGGCATTTTCTTTTAAATCGCCGTGCTCACGCGCCTCAGCAATCGCGTTAATCACGCGTGGGCGATCTTCGCCTTTGAGTTTTTCAAGCTCAGTACGTAATTTTTCAGCGCCATTTTTGGTCATGGGGATTTTTTTGCCATGGATACCTCTTTTGTCAGTGGTCCGTTTGTTGACCATTTAACCATACGAATAAAGCCCTGCGCTACAACGCAGGGCTTGTGGAAAAGGCTATTATAACGCAGATGCTAGCGTTTGTCTTGTGGCTTTTCGCTACATGATGAACCGCTAACCTTCATGCGATTTATGCGGTGTTTAGCCATGTATCGATTGCAGGCTGCGCACCGTTTCTTCATCGCGATGATTGAGCGCATAGGCAGTTGCCAGGCCGCCGGCAATCGTGGTCGAGTAAAAGACTTTATGCATCAATGCTTGGCGGCGAATCGAATACGAGTCGGACACCGATTTTTTACCCGCTGTAGTGTTCACAATCATATCAATATCGCCATTGATAATATGGTCAACGATATGCGGACGTCCTTGTGCGACCTTGTTCACCCGCTCACAATTTACGCCATGTTCGCTTAGATACGCCGCTGTGCCAGTGGTCGCGATAATCCGATAGCCAGCCTCGGTTAAGGCGCGCGACATCTCCAGCGCCTGGGCTTTATCCTCATCACGTACCGAAACAAAAACTGTGCCACCGGGTTGAGGCAAAGTTTCACCAGCGCCACGTATCGCTTTATGAAACGCTTCGGCAAAGGTTGCGCCGAGCCCCATCACTTCACCGGTTGATTTCATTTCCGGGCCTAGCAGTGGATCGACATTTTGGAACTTGGCAAACGGGAACACAGCTTCTTTAACTGCGAATAAATCCGGCACAATATCGCCGCTGATGCCTTGTTCAGCCAACGTTTGTCCGGCCATGCAGCGCGCGGCGATTTTTGCCAGCGGACGCCCAGTCGCTTTAGAAACAAACGGTACGGTACGCGAAGCGCGAGGGTTCACCTCAAGAATGTAAATCGTGTCGCCTTGCACGGCAAATTGCGCGTTCATCAGGCCAACCACACCGAGCGCTAAGGCCATCGCACGCGCCTGCGCAGCAATTTCTGTGGTGATTTCTTCGCTTAAGCGGTATGGCGGGAGTGAGCAAGCTGAATCGCCGGAATGCACGCCGGCGGCCTCGATGTGTTCCATGATGCCGCCGATGATGACGTTTGTACCATCGCTGATTACGTCAATATCGACCTCAATCGCATCGTTTAAAAAGCGGTCGAGCAAAATTGGCGCATCAGGAGAGACCACGATCGCTTCTTGCATGTAGTTCGCTAAATCCGCATCTTGATATACGATGTCCATCGCACGACCACCAAGCACGTATGACGGACGAACCACCAGCGGATAGCCAATTTCTTGCGCTTTAACGCGCGCTTCTTCGCTGCTGCTCGCAATACGGTTTGGTGGCTGTAAGAGGTTTAAGTCGTTAAGCAGCGCCTGGAAACGTTCGCGGTCTTCAGCGCGATCAATCGCATCAGGCGGTGTGCCGATGATGTTTACCCCGGCAGCTTCAAGTGCACGCGCTAATTTCAGCGGCGTTTGCCCACCGTATTGCACGATTACGCCATCAGGCTGTTCCACACGCACGATTTCTAACACATCTTCGAGTGTTAATGGCTCAAAATAGAGGCGATCGGCGGTGTCAAAATCGGTAGAAACGGTTTCTGGGTTACAGTTGACCATAATCGTTTCAATGCCGTCAGCTTTGAGCGCCAAAGCGGCGTGTACACAGCAATAATCAAACTCGATCCCTTGGCCAATGCGGTTTGGCCCACCACCAAGAATCATCACTTTGCGATTATCGCTAGGCGCTGCTTCACAGAACGGCTCGTAGGTGGAGTATAAATAGGCGGTGGCGCTGGCAAATTCTGCCGCGCAGGAATCAACGCGTTTATAAACCGGGTGGATCTCGTGTTTGTGACGCAGGGCACGAATTTCGGCTTCTTGCACCTCGCAGCAATCAGCCAAAAAGGCATCACTAAAACCAGCGCGCTTATAAGTGAGCAGTGTTTGCGCATCGTTGAGCGCGTCAATGCCTTGATCACGTAACGGCGCTTCCATCGCGATCAATTCAGCCATTTGTGCTAAAAACCACGGATCAATCGCGCAGGTTTGATAAAGTTCATCAATTGTCCAACCTTCGCGCAAGGCTTCAGCGACATAAAACAGGCGTTCAGGGGTTGGTGTGGCAACCGCTTCAGCGAGTTCACCGTCGTATTGCGGACGATCTAAGCCGTAGTGGTCATTCTCCAGGCCACGCAACGCTTTGTTAAACGATTCTTTGAAGGTGCGGCCAATCGCCATTACTTCACCAACCGAGCGCATTTGTGTGTTTAAGCGGCGGTTGCTTTGTTTGAACTTGGCAAAGTCAAAGCGTGGGATTTTGGTGACTACATAATCGATACTTGGCTCAAATGAGGCTGGTGTGACCCCGCCGGTGATATCATTTTTTAGTTCATCAAGCGTGTAACCAACCGCCAATCTTGCTGCCACCGAGGCAATTGGGAATCCGGTTGCTTTTGAAGCCAGCGCTGATGAGCGGGATACACGAGGGTTCATCTCAATCACAATCACGCGCCCATCGTCAGGATTAATGGCAAATTGCACATTCGAACCGCCGGTTTCAACGCCGATTTTACGCAAAATCGCGATCGAGGCATCACGCAGGTTTTGGTATTCCTTATCAGTTAAGGTCTGCGCTGGTGCTACGGTAATTGAGTCACCAGTATGTACGCCCATCGGATCGAAGTTCTCAATCGCGCAGACAATAATCGCGTTATCGGCTTTATCGCGCACCACTTCCATCTCAAACTCTTTCCAGCCAAGCAGCGATTCTTCGAGTAATACTTCATTGGTCGGTGATAAATCGAGGCCGTGGGCGGTGATTTCTTCAAATTCATCGCGGTTGTACGCGATACCGCCACCGGAGCCGCCTAAGGTGAAAGACGGGCGAATGATCACTGGGAAGCCTAATTCTGCTTGCGCGGTACGCGCTTCATCCATCGAATGTACGGCAAAGGATTTAGCGCTGCCTAAGCCGATTTCATCCATCGCTTTTTTAAATAAGTCGCGATCTTCGGCGGTTTCAATCGCTTTGACCGATGCGCCGATCAGCTCAACGCCATAGCGTTCGAGGACCCCATGTTTGGCAAGATCAAGCGCGCAGTTAAGCGCGGTTTGTCCGCCCATGGTTGGCAAAATCGCATCAGGGCGTTCTTTGGCGATGATCTTTTCAACCGTTTGCCACTGAATCGGCTCGATATACGTTGCATCAGCCATCTCTGGGTCAGTCATGATCGTCGCTGGGTTGGAATTCACCAGAATAACGCGAAACCCTTCGTTTCTTAGCGCTTTACACGCTTGTGCGCCAGAATAATCAAATTCACACGCCTGACCAATGATGATCGGTCCTGCGCCAATAATGAGGATAGATTGGAGGTCATTACGTTTAGGCATAGTATTCTCTTAACGTCGCTAAAATAAAAATCATCAAATGCTTGCCTGCCAAAGTTTGGCGGCAAAGCCCATAAATAAAGTCCCAATGGCGCCCATGCCGGTTGCACCTGCGCGGTAATGCGTTTGAAAGGCGCGTACCAAACGAACGCCGGCAAAAATCAGTACGCTCAGATAGATCATGCTGATGATCTGCAAGATAAAAGCCAAAATAAAAAAGCTGAGGTAGGGCTGTGGGTATGCTGGGTCAACAAATTGCACAAAAAACGACAGAAAAAATAAAATCGCTTTTGGGTTCATTAAGCTGAGCGTCAGCGCTTTGGTGAATACCCGTCTTGCGCGTACTTTGGTGCTGAGTTTGGCCGGTTTCGGCTTGCGTTGCCATTTATGGTAAGCACCTATAATAAGTGTGATACCGATGTAGGCGAGATACAGCGCGCCTGCTAAACGTAAGACGTCAAACCACTGTGGGTTGGCTTTTAGAAATGAGGCTGCGCCAAGCGCTGAAGCCAACATCAAAATGCCATCGCCGATAAAAATGGCGGCGACTGCGCGGTAGGCGATTTTAGCGCCGTATTGACCCGCTACCGCCAAGCAAAACATCGAGTTTGGTCCGGGGAGTAGAATAATCGCCACCGTGCCAATGATATAAGTGCTTAGGTCGGTAATGCCGAACATGCCTTATTTGCTCGCCTGTTTCATGGCGTCAATAAAGCGGGTGAATAACGGTTCTGAATCGCGCGGGCCAGCGCTGGCCTCTGGGTGGCCTTGAAAGCCAAAAGCTGGCGCATCGGTGTAGGCCAGGCCTTGTAATGTACCGTCAAAGAGTGAGCGGTGGGTGGCGCGAACATTCTCTGGCAAAGTCGCCTCATCGACAGCAAAGCCGTGGTTTTGTGAGGTGATCATCACCTGTTTGCTGTCCAGGTCTTGTACCGGATGGTTCGCACCATGATGACCGTGATTCATTTTCAGCGTTTTCGCGCCACAGGCGAGCCCAAGTAACTGGTGTCCTAAGCAGATGCCAAAGGTGGGGATTTTGTGCTCAATAAAGGTTTGAATAGTGGCGACGATGTCGGTGAGTGGTTCAGGATCGCCTGGGCCATTAGATAGGAAAATACCATCAGGGTTGAGCGCTAGCGCCTCTTCGGCGGTAGTATGTGCAGGTACTATGGTGACGCGGCAGCCGTGCTCGGCAAGTAAGCGGAAGATGTTGCTTTTTGTGCCAAAGTCGTAGGCGAGCACATGCCAGTGCGCGTCCTGTTGCTTGGCATAAGCATTGCTGTCAATTTGCCAGATGGACTCGCCCGACCAAGGCTGCTGTTCTTTAACGCTCACCCCGCTGGCAAGGTCTTGCCCGCTCATCGAAGGGTGCGCTTTAGCGGCAGCAATCGCTTCGTTTTCATCGATCTCATCGCCAGCCATCAAGCAGGCATTTTGTGTGCCATGGGTGCGCAGACGACGGGTGAGCTCGCGAGTATCGATATCGGCGATGCCAATAATATTGTTATCACGCAGGTAATCAGGCAATGATTGTTCAGCGCGCCACGAGCTGTAAAGCTCAGGAACATCGCGCACGACTAAACCCGCAGCGTGGGTTTTCGATGATTCAACATCAAGCGTGTTAACGCCAGTATTACCAATATGAGGGTAGGTGAGGGTAACGATTTGTTGGTCATAAGACGGATCGGTGAGGATTTCCTGATAGCCAGTCATCGAGGTGTTAAACACCAGTTCGCCGCAGCGCATGCCGTCTGCACCGATGGCGCGACCCCGAAAAACACTGCCATCTGCCAAAGCTAAAATCGCCACTCTTTGCACTGCCTTTCTCCGTCTTATTTAAGTCAAACCTGTTTAGTATAGTTAATTTTTAGAATCCTTGGTAGAGGGGAATGAGCAGTCTTTTGAATTGGCAGAAAAAATAACTTTTGTATTATGTGATGGCGCTTAAACGAATAAATGGCCAAGAGCGAATAAGGCGTTAATCCATAAATTAATTTGCACGATGGCTTTAAGCTCTTTGCCGACTATCGCTGGTTGTTTTGCGCGCAGGATGATGCGCAGATGTTTGATAATCAGCGGTAGCGCGAGCAACCATAGCAGCGAGAACCAATAGTTAGTGATAATGGCATAACAGGCGTAGCAGAGTAGGGCGATAGTCATCATAAACAGCTGTTGCCAGCGTGCTAACTGCCAACCCAGACAAACGGCAATCGTGTGTTTGCCGCTAGAGTGGTCGGTTTCGATGTCGCGTAAGTTATTGATATGCAGCACAGTGGCGGCGAGTAAACCACAGCCGATGGCGATCAGCCACACTGGCGCGCTGTAATGCGCGGTTTGTAAATAATAGCTGCCACAAACAGCGAGCAGGCCAAAAAAGAGAAAAACAGCGACCTCGCCAAGACCGTAATAGCCGTAGGCGTAGCGACCTACGGTATAGCCGATGGCGGCGAGTATCGCGATAATTCCAAGCACCATAAAATCCAGCGCCTGAGCCCAGCTTTGGACGCTGATCGCAATCAGTAATGCGCCACTTAACAGGGTTAAGATCGCACACACCATCATGATGTGCTTTGCCGTGCTCACACCTAAGATACCGCTGGCAACTAAGCGTCGAGGGCCTGAGCGGTGTTCGTCTGTGCCGCGGATGCCATCGCCATAATCATTGGCGATATTCGATAACGATTGCAGGCCGATGGTGGTTAGCAGCATCAGCGCAAAGGTGAGTGCGGAAAAAGCGCCATAAGCGGCTGCCATGGCGTTACCGGGGAGCATGACGGCGATAGAGAGTAACAGCGTGCGTGGGCGAATGAGTTCAAGGAGGTGAAGACCGCTCAAGATGATTCCTTTTATAATAATCCAGCAAAGCCAGTTTGGCGCAAGGCCTCATAGAGTACCACGGCAACGCTGTTCGATAAATTGAGGCTGCGTGAATCGGCGTGCATCGGTAGACGTAGTTTGTGTTCGGTGGCTAACGCGGCATGTGCTTGTAGCGAAAGACCTGCGGTTTCGCTACCAAAAAGCAGTACATCGTCTTCGCTAAAGTGCGCATCGTATACGCTCCGCGTACCACGTGTGGTGAGCGCCCAAATGGTTCGCTCGCCCATCGCCTGATAAAAAGCGTCCCAATGGTCGTGATGGATGACCGCGGCAAACTCCGCATAATCCATCCCCGCACGACGCAGGCGCTTGTCATCCCACACAAAACCCAGCGGGTGAATCAGATGCAGGGTGGTGGCAGTATTCGCGCAGAGACGAATTACATTACCCGTATTGGGGGGAATCTGCGGTTGAAAGAGTGCGATATGCATGATTATGGCCACCGTTTACTAAAAGGCCATAGCGCAGCGCTACGGCGTTGATCACGACGACGCTGTCGTCTGAGTTGAAGTTCGCCAGATTCATAACGCGCGACAAGGCGTTGCGCAACCAGCCAACCAATGATGCTCACGATAATTCCCTCACTCATATAACCGTAGAGTACACCGCGTGCGCCGAACAAATGCTGTCCTAAATAGACCAAAGGTACCGAACCGAGCAAAACGCGAGCAAGGTTGGTAAGGGTTGAATAAAACGGCCGACCAAGGTTGTTAAACGAGGCGTTTAAGAAAAAGATCATCCCGTTAAAGCCAAAAAGCAGGGTCATGCCGCTACAAAACAGCACTAATAGCTCAACCGCCTCGTCGTTTAAAGAAAACCAGTGTGGCAGTTGGTGGCGTAACAAAAATAGCACCGTGGTCATCGCAACCACCACCAGCCAATTGAATTTTAATGCCTGCCATAAAGTGTCACGCACGCGGTCAAAACGGCCAGCGCCAGCGTTTTGACCGACAATAGGGGCAACTGCACCAGATAAGGCAAATACGACGGCTAAACTCATCGGCACCAAACGCATCACCACCGCGAATGCCGCGACAGCGCCATCACCAAAGGGTGCCATCATCCGCGCAGCAAAGGCGGCGCTAAATGGGGTGGCGATATTAGTGAGCACCGATGGGAAAGCAATCGCCATTGCCGGGCTAATATCCTGCAACCAGGCAGAGAATGACCAGCGGGTGATCAAACGGAAACGACCAATAATGGCCCACCACGACAGACTAAGCGCAACCACTTGCGAGGCAACCGTTGCCCAGGCGGCACCAGAAAGCCCCCAATCAAAAACAAAAATAAAGATCGGATCAAGCACAGCATTGGTCAATGCGCCAGTAATGGCGATCCACATCGACAGCTTGGCCTCGCCCATTGCGCGGATAATTTGCCCGCCACACATCCCGAGCAACATGGCGAGTGTTCCTGGGATGACGATTGCAAGGTAGTCAGCGGCGTATTGTTTGGTTGGCCCACTGGCACCGACCCAAGCGAGTAATGTGTCGCGAAAGATAAAAGCGATGGTGGCGACCACAGCGATAATCACAAAACCCAGCAAAGGAATATTCATCGCCATGCGCGCAGCCCCATCGCGATCGTTCATGCCTAAGTGGCGGGAGACCAGCACACTGGTGGTGATGGCAAGCGCGAGTGCTATTGAACGGACAAAAAAGAGTACGGATCCGGCAAAGCCGACCCCGGCGGCGAGCGCGGATTCACCGAGTAAGGAGATAAAATAGATATCGATGAAATCGACCAAAAACACCATCATTAAGCCGGTGGCGTTGGTCAGCGACATCACCGATACATGCCGCCACAAGTTGCCTTGTGTGAAGCGCGCGATAGGTTGGCTCATTCGCCTGCCTGGTAGTGGCGCACAAATTGTGCCGCAACCCGCGCACTGCGTGAACCGCGTGCTAATGCAAATTGCAGCGCGCTGCGCTCAATCTGTTCATCATATTCAATGCCGCTCTGCTTGAGCCAATACGCGACAGCGGTTAAATAACCGCTTTGCGAGAGCGGATGAAAGGCAAGTCGTAGCCCGAAGCGTTCGGAGAGCGAAATATGCTCTTCGATGTCTTCTTGCGGATGGATGGCGCGTTCATCGCTATGGTATTCGCTCAGTAAATGGCGGCGGTTTGAGGTAACACACAGCATCACATTATCAGGGATGCCTTGTAATGAACCATCAAGTACTGCTTTGAGTGCGCGATAGCTGCCATCGTCAGCAGCAAAAGAGAGGTCATCGATGTAGAGCAGATAATGCTGCGTATCGCGTTTGCCAAGTAACCACAGCAAATACGCCAGCTCGTCAAGGTCATCGCAGGCAAGCTGGACAATCGATAAGTGAGCAAACGCGTGGAACAGGGCGCGCACTAACGAGGATTTACCCGTACCACGAGCGCCCCATAGCAGCATGTGGTTATATGGTTGATTGTTTAAAAATGCTGCGACATTGCTGTGCGCTGCGGTTTTTTGCGTGTCAATCCCGAGCAAGTCATCAAGTAATACATCATCACGCACGCTAATTGGCACCAGTTGCCACGCGCCTTGCCATTGCAGGCGGGCAAAGGCGCGATTTCCTGCGGCTTCGGCATCGGTTAATGCATCGTACATGACTTGCTCCTTAAGCTATTGCGCCAAATGATCGCGGGTGGCGCTGAATTCGATATCAGGGAAGCGCTCTTGGGTGAGCTGCAAGTTAACCCTTGACGGGGCAACATAGACCAGCTGGCCGTAGTGATCATGTGCCAGATTGGCCTGATTTTTATCGACAAACTGCTTGAGCGCTTTATCGTTGGGGGCTTCTACCCAACGCGCGGTCGCGACATTGACCCCTTCAAACTGACAATCCACTTTATATTCGGTTTGTAACCGCGCTTGCACGACGTCAAATTGCAGCACCCCGATTGCGCCGAGGATTAAATCATTACCCATGATTGGTTTGAAAAATTGCGTGGCGCCCTCTTCGCAGAGCTGTTCTAGCCCTTTGAGTAACGCTTTCATTTTCAGCGGGTCTTTGAGTTGGACGCGACGAAAGAGCTCAGGAGCGAAGTCGGGGATGCCGGTAAATTGTAATTCTTCGCCGGAGGTGAAGGTATCGCCGATGCGAATCGTGCCGTGGTTGTGGATGCCGATGATGTCGCCGGCAACGGCTTTGGTCGCTTGATCGCGTTCTGCGGCGAGAAAGGTCAGCGCATCTGGGATTTTTACATCACGCGCCAAACGTACTTGGCGCAGCTTTATGCCGGGGGTAAAGGTACCGGAATTGATGCGTAAAAAGGCAATTCGGTCACGATGTTTCGGATCCATATTGGCCTGGATTTTAAACACAAAGCCGCTAAAGGTGTCTTCGGAAGGGTGTACTTCACGGACAGTGGTTTTGCGCGCACGCGGTGCAGGTGCGTATTTAGCAAAGTCGTTAAGCATTTCGCGTACCCCGAAATTACCAATCGCGGAGCCAAAAAAGACCGGGGTTAAGTCACCCTTGAGATATGCCTCTTGATCAAACGTATTGCTGGCTTCACGAATGAGTTCGATTTCATCACGAAAATCGGCAATCATGTCGGGCAGTAATTCATCTAGGCGCGGGTTATCCAGGCCATCGACTTCTTCCCCTACATTCACCAAAGACCCTTTGCCGGATTCGTAAAAATACACTTTATCTTCTAACAGGTGATAAACGCCTTTTAAGCTTCGCCCCATGCCAATCGGCCAGGTGATCGGCGCGCAATCGATTTTTAACACATCCTCAACCTCGTCAATCAACTCCATCGGGTCGCGTCCTTCGCGGTCGAGCTTGTTGATAAAGGTAAAAATTGGGGTGTCACGCAGGCGGCAGACTTCCATCAGCTTGATCGTGCGTTCTTCAACCCCTTTTGCGCAATCAATCACCATCAGCGCAGAGTCGACAGCGGTGAGTGTGCGGTAGGTGTCTTCAGAGAAATCTTCGTGCCCTGGGGTGTCGAGTAAGTTGATCACTTTGCCTTGATAAGGAAACTGCATCACCGAACTGGTTACAGAAATACCGCGTTCCTGCTCCATCGCCATCCAGTCAGAGGTGGCGTGGCGCGCGGCTTTACGGCCCTTAACTGTTCCGGCGAGCTGAATCGCTCCGCCAAAAAGCAGCAGTTTTTCGGTAAGGGTTGTTTTACCCGCATCTGGGTGAGAAATGATCGCAAAAGTGCGACGATCCCGATAATCGTTAGATAAATCCACTTAATTCAAATCCTTATTATGCACAGCACGGCTGATCTACTGACAGGTTGCAAACCGGCTATTTTAACATAGACCGCGCTGACCTCGGCGCGCTTTTCCTTCTGTGGGAGAGGGTTTGTTCTATGACCAAGGCGCTAAGGTATGATGGTGCTTTGTTAGCGAGAGGAGGGGTGCAGATGTTATGTAAGCGTTTTATAGTCAGCGGTCGTGTGCAAGGCGTGGCTTTTCGCTATTACACCCAAAAACAAGCGAAGGCACTTGAAGTGTGCGGTTATGTACGTAATCTTGAAGATGGGCGGGTAGAAGTGCTCGCTCAAGGGGATGAGGCGGCGATTGAGGCGCTAAGCGTTTGGTTGTGGCAAGGCCCACCCGCGGCAAGCGTGGAAAACGTTGGTGAAATAACGTGTGCAGCGGATGAGGCGTTAACGAATTTTGTGATTACTGATTAACAGATTTGGCGAAATCAGAGCAGTATAGACCGTGTAACGTCGCGAGTATGATTTGCAGGTTATCGTTACTAATATAATAGGTTAGGGTGCGGTGGTCGCGGGTGAAATCGACAATATTGGCTTCGCGTAAAATTGCCAAGTGATTAGACATTGAGGTTTGTGCGATACCAACAATCTCGATGAGTTCGGTGACATTGCGCGGTTGTTCGACTAAGGCACACAACGCCATTAAACGGTGTTTATTGGCGATGAGCTTGAGTAACTGTGAGACTTCGTCAGCCTGAGCGAGCATGGCATCCATGGGTTGCTTCCTTAAAAATTATGTAATATATCACAAGAATACTCATTCTTCTTCGATACAAATCTCTTTATGATAAATCGCGATTAGCGTACGCACGCTTAATAGCACAATCAAAACGCCCAAAATTCCATATAGCACAAGCGCTAAGTTACGATAAAACAAAAGATTTGTCGCATGAGACATTTGCAGGCTGGCGAGTGTTATGGCGGCCATTGGGAAAGAATACGCCCACCACGACAAATAAAACCGCACTTTGCGTAACAGCGATAACTGCATGATCAGTAGCATCAAAATAAAAATACCAAAGAAATACAATACGCGGGCAAAAGCGTCTAATTGTTCGCCATTAAGCTTCATATAAGCGATAAAACCAATTGCTGGCGGTGCGAGTAAGATGAAAAAGGTCGGCAGGAGCTTTTCTGGTAGTGGATGATGAAAAATAATCCGATTGAAGAAAATAACCAATAAAATTAACCAAAACACCAGGCCAATACTAAAGAATAACCAGGAAATATCGGCGGGCGCATGGGTGATGCCAGCAATCGGCACAATAATATTGCCTACTGCGGGAATAAACCACGACGGATTCATGTGTTTGAGCTCAAATTGTGCATTTTGAATCCACATGGTGATGATTTTTAGCGTGAGTGCCAAGTGTACAACGCTGCCAAGTAGCCAAAACGTCAACGATGCTGTTGTCTGTATGGGTAAAAGGATTATGCTGAACAGCAGTAAACTGATCGAAAAAGCCGGGAAAAAATGCAAGCGTATCGGATGGTTGAATTCTTCAGTAACGACCTGTGGGTGTTTGATGATTTTCAGTGCATAAATGACGCTGATCAGGAAAAATAAGGCTGCAGACAGAACAATCAGTATTGGGCTAAACTGCCAGTTAAGCGATAATGATTGCTCGATACGCTGACTGGCGATGGTAAGCCCCGCAAACCCCATGATGACCGCGAACATGGAAATAGGGAAAAATGGTAAACGCATTGGCTGAGACATGGCTGTTCCTGAATAGGCAATAGATTGTTAAATAATAATATCATAAAATAATTATATATAAACAGGTTTGCGGGTAAGCGCGGTGGTGTACTATACCTTGTGCCAGAGTGTCCTAATGCTTGAACTTTCTGAGTTTGCCGCCATCTAATCCACATGATGTTAAATGGAGTATCCCTATGCGTGATTTTGCTGCCAACCCACTGTATCACCCACCTGCAGCCCCAGATTTTGTGGCGCTGAAACCTGAACACGTCAGCGCGATTGCTGCGATTATTGATGAGAATCGAGAGCAGCTTGACGAACTGTTAAAGCAAGACGCATTCACTTGGGATAATCTCATTCTGCCGTTAGAGCGTATGGATGATCGCCTGTCACGAGCGTTTTCGCCGATTGGCCACCTATACAGCGTGTGTAGCACCGATGCTTGGCGCCAAGCGTATGAACAAGCGCTGCCGCTATTATCAGAATACGGCGCTGATATGGCGCAACATAGTGGACTGTACGCCGCGATTAAGTCGTTGCGTGATAGTGAGGATTTTGCTTTGCTGAGCGCTACCCAGAAAAAAGTGATCGATGACGCTTTGGAAGATTTTGAGCGCAGTGGGGTGGCTTTGCCGGATGCGGAAAAAGCGCGCTTTAAAAAGCTCAGTTTGCGGCTTTCTGAATTATCCACCCAGTTTTCCAATCATGTGCTCGATGCGACCGATGCTTGGCATAAATTGATTGATGACGAGGAACAAGCGTTGCAAGGCGTACCACATAGCGCCAAGGCACTCATGGCAGATTTAGCAAGCCAACACGACCAGCATGGTTTTCGTGTGACTTTAGATGCGCCGGTGGTGATCCCTATTTTAACTTATGCTGATGACCGCGGTCTGCGCGGTGAAGTGTATGCAGCGTATAACGCGCGTGCCTCAGACAAAGGGCCAAACGCCAATACCTTTGATAATGCAGCGATCGTTGGTGAGATTTTAGCGTTGCGGGCGCAGATGGCAGAGATGCTCGGTTTTGCCGATTTTGCCGCGCTATCGGTGGACGATAAGATGGCGAAGACGCCGGCGGCGGTTGACGCCTTTCTCGACAATTTACTCAAAGCGAGTAAGCAGGCGGGTGAGGCTGATATGGCGGAATTACGCGCCTTTGCTGCGCGTGAACTCGATTTGGATGATGTGCAGCCATGGGATGTTGCCTATGTCTCGGAAAAATTGCGGCAGACGAAATACGCGATTTCCCAGGAAGATTTACGCCCCTATTTTCCGGTGTCTAAGGTGCTTGAAGGGTTGTTTTCGATTAGCGAACGACTCTTTGGTGCGCGCTTTACCCCTAATATAGCGTTGAGCACCTGGCATAAAGATGTGCTCGCCTATGATGTATTAGCCGATGATGGCTCGGTGCAAGCGCGTTTTTACCTTGATTTATACGCGCGCCAGCAAAAGCGTGGTGGTGCGTGGATGGACGGTGCAGTACAGCGTTTTCGTGATGGTGAAACGTTGCAGCTACCAGTGGCGTATTTGGTCTGTAATTTCACTCCGCCGGTCGGGGACGAAGAAGCCTACCTCACCCATGATGAAGTCACCACCTTATTCCATGAATTTGGCCATGGCTTGCATCATATGCTGAGCGAAGTGGATATCTATAGCGTATCTGGAATCAATGGCGTTGAATGGGACGCGGTTGAGCAGCCTAGCCAGTTTATGGAAAACTTTTGCTATACCCGCGAAGGCTTAGACGCGCTCACCCGGCATAAAGACAGTGGCGAGAAACTCCCTGATGCACTGTTTAATAAGCTGCTAGCTGCTAAAAACTTCCAATCAGCGATGGCAATGCTGCGTCAGCTGGAATTTTCTTTGTTCGATATGCGGATTCACAGCGCCAGTGAACAAGGCCGGCCGGTGCTTGAGGTGCTCGATGAGGTGCGCGCAAAAGTCGCGGTTACGCCAGACTACGCCGATAACCGCTTCCCAATGCAATTTGCGCATATTTTTGCCGGTGGCTACGCCGCAGGATATTACAGCTATAAATGGGCTGAAGTGCTTTCTGCTGATAGCTTTAGCGCGTTTGAAGAAGAAGGGGTGTTCAACCCAGAAGTTGGCGCACGTTTTCGTGATGAAATTCTCGCAGTCGGTGGCGCGCGCAGCAGCATGGAGAGCTTTGTCGCTTTTCGTGGCCGTGAGCCGAATGTTGATGCGCTACTGCGCCACAACGGGATAAGTCAATGATCGCGCGGGTTGCGGCGCTTGCCCTTACCTCTAGCGTACTATTGGCCCAAGCGGCATCAGATGATCTATGGACGGCTTTTGATGGGTTTGATGAGAATGGAGAGATCCTGATTGGCTTTAAAGATGCTGACGGTGAGGTGGTACTTGAGCCGCAGTTCTCAGGGATCACCCACGCTAAAAGGCTCGAGCATTTGATGGGCTATTTACAATATGATGAGAATACTGTGAGCTCTGGCGTATTGCTGAAAACCGGTGAGCGTTTGGATTATCGGCCTTATGCGCCTGATGCGATCAGTGATTGCGAAAGCGAAGGCACGTTGCGTGCCTATAATGCGGATTGGGATATGGGGCTACTTGATCACAAAGGGCAATGGATCATCCCAGCGGAATATAATCATCTCAGTCGCGTGCAAAATGGCATGAGTGTTGTACTATCGGGTGCACGCCGCTCTTCCGATGATGAGCACTGGTCTTGGCTAGGTGGTTCGCGAAGCTTAGTCGATCGTGATGGAACAGTGATTGTGGCTGATTTTGTTGGTGACGTTGATGCGATTGATTGGTTTTCTTTTGCAATAGGCGACAGTGACGATCCGCTGCGCGATGTTTGGCAGGGCGTTGATGGCAAGCGCTATAACGCGGTCAATACCCAGCGTGAATTCAACGCCTTTGTAGAAGGCGGTTTAGTCAACGCCTTAGCGGCTGAACGCTATGACGGGCTGCTTTTTGAAGAGATCGTGCTGTATTATCAAGATAAGACCCTCACGCGCGAACAAGCAGTGAACGATCCAGCCATGGTTTCTTTCTTACGCGCATTCAAACAAGCGTTGGCCTCTGGTGTCGAGTATAAGCCGTATCGGCGCGATAAGGAGTTTGGGATTTTCTCGCTCAATCTGCCGCGCTCATGGCTGGATTATGTGAATCATTGTGATGATTTTTATGAAAGCTGCTATCCGGTGTATCAGATTAGCTGGGGTGCGCCTGATGACACGCGCACTGTCTGGTTTTTGCGCAGTGAGGATGGCTATCAAATATTAGCGGTTGAATTCAATCTGCGCGCACAACCCATCATTAATCCATAACCTTGGAGAAGCATGAGTGTATTTACCGAGATGATCGAAGGCACACGTCCGGCCATTGTGGTTGCCGAAGACGGAGCGCACATTGCGTTCATGGAGCCGAACCCGAATGCGCGTGGGCATGTGATTTGCCTGCCTAAAACCGAGCACGAAAATCTATTTGCGCTTGATGAGCCAGCCTATCTGGCGTTAATGCGCTTTGCACGCAGTATCGCTCAGGCAATCGAAGCCGTCGTGCCGTGTCAAAAAGTGGGCATGGCCTCGATTGGTTTAGCGGTGGCGCATGTGCATATTCATCTTGTGCCGTTGAATCAGGCTAAGGAGATGAATTTCATTGATAAAGTTACCGTGAGCGCTGCCGAACAGCAATCACTTGGTCAAATGATTGCTACCGAGTGGCAGGAGAAGCGTTAACGAACTTAGATTTTTGGCTCAGCGAATAACAAATCCCATAGGCTTTGTTTTTTGCTGATGTCGCCGTTAAGGTAGTGCTGAATTTCTTGATCGTTCATCATCGAGGCGAAATTCATCTTCAGTACACGCAGCGCATCGTTTTGTAATTGTGGCTGCGCTAACTCTTGGTAGGCGCGACTCATCAAAGCCAAGGCATAAGGTACACTAGGGGCACCGTCGTAACGCGTGACCACATTTTTCGCGCGGTTAGCCGCAGCAACGTACGACCCACGACGCATATAATAATCAGCGATCTCTAATTCATGCTGTGCCATGAGGTTTTTCAAGAACAACATGCGATAGCGTGCATCTTCGCTGTACTCACTTTTCGGATAAGTTTCAACCAGATAGCTAAAATTATCAAACGCACGTTGTAGTTTACTCGGGTCGATCTGGGTGAGGTTGATCGGATTGAGTTTAGAGAAGATGTTAACGTCTTTCTCGTAAACGACCACGCCTTTCATGTAGTATGCGTAATCGATATACGGGTGGTTCGGGTAGGTGCGGATAAAGTTATCATAAGCTTTTTCCGCCTTCTCACCTTCGCCATCACGGTAGTAGCTAAACGCGAGATCAAGCATACTTTGTTGAGCAAGCTTGCCATAGGGGTAGCGTGAGAGTAATTTGGTGTGATAATTTGCAGCTGTGCTATAGTTGCCACCGTCCATTTCTGCTTTGGCTTCGCGATACAGCTGGTCAGCGCTCCAGTTCAGCGTCTTGTCTTGCTGCAGTGAAGAACATGCTGTAAGTAGCCCGGCAAGCGTTAAGCTGAGCACAATACGTGTACGTTGCATAAAACACCCAAATATCATTCAAAACTCCATTATAAACGTAAACCATGCCTACTAATACTCAAAACTCAGAAAAAAACCATCTTGTCATCGATTTTCGTGTCGATGAGGGCGAACATGGCCGCCGTTTAGACCAAGTGCTCGCTGAGCGCGTCGATGGCGTATCGCGCGGCCGCTTGCAGCAAAGCCTCAAAGAAGGCGATATTCTGTGTAACGATAAAAAAGCCAAACCGAAAACATCCGTGTGCCTGGGGGATAAGATTTCTGGCGCGGTTTGGTGTGAGGTGCAGGTGGCGCATGCCCCACAGGCGATTGCACTCGATGTACTCTATCACGATCAAGATATTATTGTGCTCAATAAGCCAGCTGGTATGGTGGTTCATCCGGCAGCGGGTAACCACGATGGCACATTGCTCAATGCACTATTACACTATTTCCCGAGCACAGCAGAGCTACCGCGTGCTGGCATTGTTCATCGCTTAGATAAAGACACCAGCGGACTATTGGTGGTTGCGCACAGTCTGCGTGCACACACCCATTTGGTCGAACAGCTGCAAGAACGCACGATGGGGCGGACGTATTTAGCTTTAGTGCATCGTTATGTGACTGCCGGAGACACGATTGACGAGCCGATTGGTCGGCATCGTAGTGAGCGGGTAAAAATGGCGGTACGTAGCGACGGCAAAGCCGCACGAACGCATTACCGTATCGAAGAGCGTTTTGACGGGGTGACGTTATTACGTGTACAGCTTGAAAGTGGGCGTACGCATCAGATTCGCGTGCATATGGCGCATATCCATCACCCATTAGTCGGGGATAAAGTCTACGGCGCGCAAGCGCATGTTCCTAAAGGGATGAGCGAGGTTGCGCGCGAAGCAGTGCAGCAGTTTCCACGTCAGGCGCTGCACGCCGCCGAGCTTCATCTCACCCATCCGGGTAGTGGCGAGACGATGACCTTCAGTGCGCCACTGCCTGATGATTTTACTGCGCTGCTTGACGTTCTAAGGGTAGAGCAAGAAGCCTAAACGCTTATTGCGCTTCGAAATTCTCAATCGCTTGGCGCACGCGCTCGGGAATTCGACCCGGTTTCTTTGTTTTGGGATCAATCCACACCATGATCGCTTTAGCAGTGGCGCATAGCTTATCGCCTTGGCGGATTTCCGCGCTCACGTCAAAGCTACTGCCACCGATGCGACTGACCTTGCTGCCAACAACAATATGCGCAGGATAGCGCAGTTCTTCTTTAAATTGACAGCTGATATCGACCATGACAATCATCGGAACAGGGCCTTCGACAGCCGGTAAGCAAACCTCTTCAAAATACTTAAAACGTGCACTTTCGAGGTAGCGGAAAAAGATCGTGTTGTTTACGTGTCCGTAAGCATCCATATCGCCCCAACGGATGTCTATCGATGTATGATGATGAAAAGTCATGATTTTTCTATCCGTTAAGCGATTCAAACGATCGATTATATCTTGAGATAGACCAGAAAACATAGCCTGCGCTTAGCTTTTTTGGTAGCATTGACTCGGTTTTTTATCCATCAACTCTATGGAAGTTAATTATGAATTTGCATGAATATCAGGCTAAGGCGCTGTTTCGTGAGTATGGCGTTGCCACACCACGCAGCATTTTGGCACATTCTGCTGATGAGGCAGTGAGCGCCGCCGAAGAATTAGGTGGCTCGGTTTGGGTGGTCAAAGCGCAGGTACACGCTGGTGGGCGTGGTAAAGCTGGCGGCGTTAAAGTGGCCAAATCGTTGGATGAGGTGCGTGAGTATGCGGCCGGCATGATCGGTAACACCTTGAAAACCAAGCAAACCGGCGATGTCGGCTTACCAATTAATATGGTGCTCATCGAAGAAGGTCTTGATATTGTCGATGAGCTGTATGTCTCGGCTGTGGTCGATCGCGCAACCCGTCGCGTATCGTTTATCGCTTCTGCTGAAGGTGGCATGGACATCGAAGAAGTTGCTGAGTCAACGCCAGAGAAAATTCTCAATATTGGGGTTGATCCAGCCGCGGGTTATCAGCCGTATATTGGCCGTTACCTCGGCTTTGAAATGGGCTTAGACAAGCAAAAAACCGGTCAACTGGTTAAATTGCTTAACGGCTTATACAAAATGTTCGTCGAAAAAGATTTGGCGATGTTAGAAATTAACCCATTGATCGTGACCGGCGAAGGCAATTTATTGCCACTTGACGCGAAAATCGGCTTAGATGATAACGCGCTTTATCGCCATAAAGATTTGGCCGAGATGCGCGATGCGACTCAAGAAGACGAGCGTGAAAACAAAGCCAGTGAGTTGGAGCTCAACTATGTCGCGCTCGATGGCAACATTGGCTGTATGGTTAACGGCGCTGGCCTGGCGATGGCGACCATGGATATTGTTAAACTCCACGGTGGTGCACCAGCAAACTTCCTGGATGTTGGCGGCGGCGCGACCTCTGAGCGGGTTAAAGAAGCGTTTAAGCTGATCTTAAGCTCTGAAGATGTGAAATCAATTCTGGTTAACATTTTTGGCGGCATCGTACGCTGTGATTTGATTGCTGAAGGCATCATCAGCGCGGCGAAAGAAATTGATCTGAAAGTGCCGGTGGTGGCGCGTTTGCAAGGGACAAACGTAGAACTCGGGCGCAAGATGCTCGATGAGAGCGGACTCAACATCGAATCCGCTGATGACCTCACCGACGCGGCGAAAAAAGCCGTTGCGGCAGCGCAATAAGGAGTCACCATGAGTATTTATATCAATAAAAACACCAAAGTTATTTGCCAAGGCTTTACCGGCTCACAGGGCACATTCCATTCTGAGCAAGCGATTGCTTACGGCACACAATTAGTTGGCGGCGTGACCCCAGGTAAAGGTGGGCAAACCCACTTAGACCGTCCTGTGTTTAATTCTTGCCACGAAGCAGTGCGCGAAACTGGTGCTAATGCGTCGATGATCTTTGTGCCACCTCCCTTTGCCGCCGATTCTATTTTAGAAGCGGTTGATGCAGGGATTGAAGTGATCGCTTGTATTACCGAAGGGATTCCTGTGCTCGATATGATGCGGGTTAAGGCTGCAATCAGCGGTACGAACGTGCGTTTGGTTGGTCCAAACTGCCCAGGGGTGATCACACCGGGCGAATGTAAAATGGGCATCATGCCAGGACACATTCACTTGCCAGGCTCAGTCGGCATTGTCTCGCGTTCAGGTACGCTGACTTATGAAGCCGTACACCAAACCACACAAATCGGTCTGGGACAGTCAACGTGTGTCGGTATCGGTGGGGATCCGATCAACGGTACCAACTTCATCGACGTGCTTTCTGCTTTTGAAGCGGATGAACAAACCAAAGGGATTGTTATGGTTGGTGAGATCGGCGGTAGCGCTGAGGAAGAAGCCGCTGAATACATCAAAGCGCATGTGAGCAAACCCGTTGTTGCTTATATCGCAGGCGTAACAGCACCTCCTGGCAAGCGCATGGGTCACGCTGGGGCGATTATCGCTGGCGGTAAAGGCACAGCTGATGATAAATTCAAAGCTTTGGAAGCGGCTGGCGTTGCCACCGTGCGTTCACCAGCTGATATTGGTGAAACGTTGAAGAAGCTGATGAATGCTTAAGCGCAGCATTTGCTAAAAAACCCGGCTTAGGCCGGGTTTTTTTATGGGTAAGTGTATTTCAATAATTGCTAGAAAGCAGGGTGTTATTGCACTTTGATCGATCACAACCAAGGATTAAGGGCTTCTTTAGCGCCAACCTGTTTGCTTAAGCTGTCAGTGAGCGATTTGAGATCAAAACCCTCTGTGCTAATGCGTTTAGGGACGATATAGAATAACCGCGGCATGATGTAAATCAGCACATAGTGTTCATTTTCGCGCCATTTTAAAATATTGTGCCAACGAATCAGTGAATCATAATCCTTTGATGCGAACTCGACGCTGTCTTCATGGACGCTTAGGGTAATCGGTTTATGGATCATTTTATATTTGCGGTAGTTGCGACGAGAAAACCAGGGTAAAGTGAGGCGGACTAACACAAATACTGTGCCCCCACCGATTAACCCACCGATGCCTGCGCCGCGTAGTGCTGGCATGCTGGAAAAGAGCGCGAGTAGCAGCAGGACAAAGGCAACGAGCAAATGGACGATTAAGGCTTTATGCGTCAAGCGGCTGAAGAGCCGCATGCTTGCCACATAATCTTTAGCGCTGATTGTGTAAGTGACTGGTTCACTCATAATTGGGCCAGCGCTTCTTTCAGTCGCGCGTCAGCTTGACTGTCGATGAGCTTACCTTGTTGAAAGACCTCGTTGAACTGCCCGATAGCACAGGTGGCAATCACCTCAGCGCTGAAAAACGGCAGCATTTTCTCAAGAGTGGAGATCGCGGATTGTGCGCCAGATGCACCAGGTGACGTGCCAAGAATGACCACTTTTTTGTCTTTGAGGAAGTCGCGCTGATGGCGTGATAACCAATCGAGCTGGCTTTTAAAAAAAGCAGCCAGCCCGCCGTTATGTTCAGCGACGCTGATGATCAGCGCTTTGGCGGGTTTGAGCGTGTCAGCCAAACGTTGCGCTTCTTCGGGAATACCTTGCTCGCGCTCATAATCAGCGTCATAGATTGGGATGTCGTAATCGGTGAGGGTAATCACTTGTGCCTCGTTTAAGAGTGAGGCGGCATAAGTGACTAATTGATGGTTAATCGACGTTGAACTGTTGCTGCCGGCAAAAGCGATAATCGCGCTCATAGAAACTCCTTGAGGAAAAAGATGCGTTTAGTATAAAACAAAGGTTATGAGCGTGGGTTGTGTTTGACCGCTTGTTCATACTCAAGCAGCCATGCTTTACGCGATAGCCCACCAGCGTAGCCAGTCAGTGAGCCATCGCTGCCGATCACGCGATGACACGGAATGATAATAGAAATACGGTTTTGCCCGTTGGCACGCGCCACAGCGCGCACCGCTTTAGGGTTGTTGATGCGTTCTGCTTGAGCGCCATAGCTTAAGGTTTCACCATAAGCGATGGTTTGTAACGCTCGCCAGACTTGCTGCTGAAAAGGGGTACCAATCAACCATAAAGGGGTGGCAAAGGTTTGCAGGTCGCCGTTAAAATAGCGTACCAGCTCATCTTTAGCGAGCTCGATATGCGGCGATTGATCGCTGAGTCGATATTTACCAAGGTATTTAGCCAAAGACGCTAATTCGTCGGCAAGTGGCGTACTGTCACAATACTCCAGCGAACATACCCCTTGCTCACCAGCAACAAGATACATCTCGCCCAGTGGGGTCTTTAGAGAACTGGTCGCTAATAGCGTCTCATTCATGATCTCACTCCCTTATTGACTGATAAACATACGCTGTTTGGCTTCAGCGTCAGTATAGCGACGCTTCACCACAAACTCATAACGATTTTTGAGTCGGGTCGATACCTAAGCTGCGTAATTTACGATACAAGTTGGTGCGATCCATGCCAACACGACCAGCGAGCTGGGCCACATTGCCATCGCAGTGGCGAAATTGTTCGAGTAAGTACTGATGCTCAAACATTTCTCGCGCCTCACGCAGCGATAAGTCTTTAGGAATGATCTGCGACCAGGTATTGTCCTCGCTTGGTGCCTCAAGTGGCGCAAGCGCCTCACGCGCCTCTTCAAGGCCAATATCGGGTTGTTCGCTGGCAAGCAAAAGCCGTTGTACCAGATTGCGTACCTCGCGTACGTTGCCTTGCCAATGATGTTGGCGAAGCAGGTTTTGCGCAGCCAGCGAGAAATGACGATACGGCATTTCTTCAACGTCGGCGAAATGATTGACAAAATAATCGAGTAAATCAGGAATGTCTTCGCTGTGGCTATTTAAATCGGCAATGGTGAGGGTCGCGATGCTTAAATGATCAAATAGCTCCGCGCTAAGGCGTTCTTTGAGCAGATTCAGCGGCAGACGGCTGGCAAAAATCAGCCGGGTATCGATGTGTCGCTCGCCTTTGCCATCGCCGTGCTGGTAGGCCTCGTGTTCGATGATCTGACTGAGTAGTTTCTGGGCGTCGGTAGGGAGCAAGCTGGCCTCATCGATATACAGCGTGCCGCCATTGGCTTGGGCGATAATCCCCGCGCGTTTGCTATCACCAGCCAAGTTAGTAAGAATCGTCTCATTATCCATCGCTGCGATATTGGCGACGATAAACGGTTGCTCGTGGCGAGGACTGTGTTGGTGGATATAATGCGCAAGCTGGCGTTTACCGGTGCCCGCGCTACCGGTAAGCGTTAAAGGCACCGATTGCTCGGCTAGTTGCGTGGCGCGCTCACGTAGTTCTTGCATCACACGGCTGTTGCCAATGAGTTCAATATCTGGGGCGATTTTTGATTTTAACGCCGCGTTTTGACTCTTAAGCTCCTGGGTTTGTAGCGCTCGGTTAATCGTCAGCAGCATTTTCCCAGTCGATAACGGTTTTTCCAAGAAATCATAGGCGCCGAGTTTGGTCGCCTCCACCGCGGTTTCGATGTTGCCATGGCCTGACATCATAATCGTCATCGTATTCGGGTTGCCGCTTTCTTGCCACTCGCGCAACAGGCTGATGCCATCAGTGTCAGGCATCCAGATATCGAGTAAGACCAAATCAGGACTATGCGCCCGGTACTGCTCGCGTGCCTGTTCGGCATTCTCCGCGGTTAGCACCTGATAGCCCTCGTCTTCGAGAATATCGGCGATGCTCTCGAAAATCATCGTTTCGTCGTCAACAATTAAAATAGTGATGCTTTGATTACTCATGATACTCATTGTTTCGCTAAAGTAATGGTGATTTTAGCACCCCCAAGGGCGCTACTGTTACTCACGGCAATGTGTCCGTTGTGTTCTTGAATGATTTTTTTAACAATCGCTAAGCCGAGCCCTGTGCCTTTGCTCTTACCCGTCACATACGGTTCAAAAGGATCTTGTTCGAAATCGCTGAATCCTGCGCCGTTATCCGCGACGCACATTATAATGTCGCCGTGATCGTTTTGCTGGGTAGACCACTCAACAATCGCGTCTTCACCAGCCGCTTCCAAGGCGTTTTTGGTCAGGTTAAGAAAAACCTGGCGTAATTGCACCGGATCAATGCTGACCTGCGGTAACGATGGATCGGCGATAACCCGAATATCGTGTTCCGGATAGAGCTCGGTCATCTCTTGTAATAAGGCGTTAAGGTCGATGCTTTGTCGGCGCAATTCAATCGGGCGGGCGAATTGGCTGAAATCGCTGACAATCGTTTTCATTGCCTCAACCTGTTTGATAATCGTGTCGGTGGCGCGTTGTAAAATGCGCTGATCGGCTTCGTCGCTTAATTTGTTGCTGAGCTTTAGTTGTAAACGCTCACCTTGGAGTTGGATCGGCGTGAGCGGATTTTTAATCTCATGCGCTAAGCGGCGTGCGACTTCTTCCCAAGCCGCATTACGCTGACTGTGGATGAAATCAGTAATATCATCAAACACGAGAATATCTACCCCTGAGCCACTGACATTATCTTGCACGCGGCTGCCACGGCACATCAATACCGTTCGTTTATTGGCCAAGCGTAGCGTGACTTGCTGCTGCCAATGATCATCATCCTGTTCGCGCATCTCAGCGGTGGCGATTAATAGTTCATCGCAGGCATCTTGCGCCTGGCTTTCTGGGGGCGGGGTATGCCGGTCGTCTAATGAGCACCCTAAGATTTGCTCGGCGTTCGGGTTGAACGTTTGAATACGCTGCTCGGCGTTGAGCACGATGACCCCGGCTGTGATGTTGTCCATCAGCGTTTCAAGATAGGATTTTTGCTCCGCAAGCAGGCGCTGTGATTGCTCGTTTGCGGTTTGTGCTTTACCGAGCGCCGCGCTCATGCGGTTAAAATTTGCGCCTAATGCGCCGAGGTCATTGCGCGGTAAATTTTTAACTTGTGTGGTGTAATCGCCGTCAGCAATACGGCGGGTGGCGCGAATCAAGCTGCGTAGCGGTTGGGTCATGTGTTCACCAAACAACACGCTTAACCAGAAAATAAACAACACCGTGAGGGAGAAAATCAGGATCAATACCAGCAATAAACTGGTCGTGATATGTGGCTGTAAGTAATTATAGGTTTGGTAGTCACGGTAGTTTTGTCGCACTGATTGCGCAATCGAGTTAAACGACTCAGGCATTGCGTACACGGCTTGTAAATAAAACGGCTCGCGGCCTAATTTGTTGATGTTGCTGATCACATTGATACTGTATTCATCATCATGACTGGAGAATTCAAAATATTCGCGCTCCTCGTTAGCACGGCTAAGCGCTTGTGGGCTTGGTGCAGGCACCGTCATTACCGATAGATTACGGTGGGCAAAGCCGACCACGTTGCCCTGATGATCAAACACCGCAAGCATGATCGCATTATTATTGCGCCGCATCGCTTCGATGTTGTTGATTAGTTCGCCGTAAGTGATCCCTGAGATAAGATCACTCAGTTCACGGGTATCATCAAGCGCCTGGCGGGCGCGCAGAGTGATCGCTTCGCGGGTAAGTTGCAGTGCGTCGTTGAGGGTAGTCGAGACACGGCTGTTAAAGGTTTTATCTAAATCATAAGATAAAAATTGCCAGGAAAAATAGGCGATAATCATCACGGGTAGTAGGGCGGCAGTGAGCATCGACAGGGCAAAAGAAGCAGTTAATCGCGCACCGCTTTGTCGCTTACGCAGATGACGGATGATGATGTAAATCTGCCAAATAACCACGACCACCAAAATACCCAAACCAATTACTGCGGCGATTAATAGAGCGATGTAGTGGTTGCTGCGCGCGTTCTGATTGAGCGCGGCATTACTCAGCCCATAGACGGCTGAAAGGGTAAGCAAGATACATACGCCACCAGCAAGTAACGACCAAACCAGACGGTTAGTGCTTAGATAGCGACTTGACATGTCCATGGCGCTCCGGTGAGTTTCAATCTTTGTTAACCAAGGCGTTTAGACGTAAAGCGACGGGGAGGTTGTCATAAACCAAGGTGAGGTTGGCGCTGATTTGTGGGTTGGCATCATCAGGGAGTAAGCTGCGATCGATGAGCGGCAGTGCTTGAATGTGACCGAGGGCTACGAGTGCGGTATCTAATGAGCTATAACTGTGTTGGCGTAAGGTCACAGGATCTTCGATGGTGAATTGTCGGGCGATATGTTCATAGCGCAACATGAGTTCGCGCCGCAGATCATGGCTTTTCGCAAACCAGCCGTCGTGTTCATCGATGGTTACCTCAAAAGCAAAATACAACACAATCCCGCTTTGTAGCGCAGCACGCGGCTCTTCGCCGAGTTCAATGTTGTTATTAAGGTCGAGATAAATTTGCCCATCTTTAAGGTAGCAAGCGCCTTGGGTGGTGGTGATCGATGCATTCGTCCACAGGCTCACAAGCGATAATACGAATAACAGGGCTCTCATCGGCTTTTCTCCAATAGGGCGTAGAAAAAACCATCACCATCACGATCAGGTAAGTGCAGCATACCATAGCCAGTATCACGTAGCGCTGGATGGCTGATCGTTTTTAATTTAGCTTGTGGCTGCGCGCTTAAAAACGCTTCGATCACCTGTTGGTTTTCTGCGGGTAAAATTGAGCAGGTGGTATAAAGCAGGCGACCACCGGGTTTGAGCGTTTGCCAGAGCTGGTTGAGTAATTGTTTTTGTGTCTCTGGAAAACGGGCTAAGTCTTTGGCTTGACGCAGCCAAGCGATATCAGGGTGACGACGAATTACCCCGCTACCCGAACAAGGTGCGTCTAATAAAATAGCGTCGAAGGGTTTGCCAGACCACCAGTCTTCTAGCGCAGCAGCATCGGTGGCGATCAGGGTTGCTGTTTGCTTAAGCCGCGCGAGATTGTCAGCAACTTGCTCAAGGCGCGCTTGGTCATGATCGAGCGCAGTGAGTGTAAGGTTATTGGCGTATTCGAGGATATGCCCGGTTTTACCACCAGGGGCGGCGCAGGCGTCTAAAATGTGTTCGCCATCTTGGGGGGCGAGCAGTTCGGTAGCGAGTTGTGCGGCCGCATCTTGCACTGAAATCAACCCTTGCTGGAAAGCAGGATCGGCAAGAATGTCGCTGCCAGAGGCAATCGTGACCGCCTGCGGGCTTAAAGTATTGGCACGCGCACCAGAATGTTCGTTTAACCACAGTTCACGATCAAGCGAAGGGCGCAGGCGCAGCGTAAATGGCGCTTGAGTGGTATAAGCCGCAGCGAGTGCGTCTT
The DNA here is from genome assembly GCF_021513215.1 of Suttonella sp. R2A3. NCBI lineage: Bacteria > Pseudomonadati > Pseudomonadota > Gammaproteobacteria > Cardiobacteriales > Cardiobacteriaceae > Suttonella > Suttonella sp. R2A3. The sequence goes on from NZ_CP090975.1 coordinate 1,564,174, forward strand.
TCTCGGGTTGATAATGTGTTTTTAGCCACGCGGGGAGGTTGAAATAGCGCCGCTCATCGAGTTGGGTGATCAGCTTCTGTTGCTGGCGCTGCGCGCTGCGCAACACCGCATTTAATAAACCCTTAGCACGCGCCTGATTATTGTGCTCAGCCAGTGCTACCGTTTCGTGGATCACCGCATGATCGCCAAGCTGCATGCGCAGTAGCTGATACAGACCAAAGTTAATCAGTGCAGCCAAAGTGGTCGCATTTTTTTGTAGCGGTTGGTGCAGCAGTTCATCGCGCAGGCTCGATAGGCTTTGATATTCCCGTAGGCAACCATAAACCATCGCCTGGTAGAGCGGCTGATCTTTGGGTTTGAGGTCGGCTTTATCGCGTGGGATCAGCGTGGTTAACGATTGCTGTTTGCTGGTGACACCAAGGATGGTGTTGAGCGCTGCTTGCCGAGGGTTCTCTAAACGCATTGCTTGCCAGTAAGATTGTTGCCGTGGCGCAGACTCGCGGCATCACTAATCGGTTTGCCGGCAAATTGGAGTCGAGTCACACACAATACCCCGGCACCGCAGGCAATGCTCACGCCGGCCTCATCATGTGCGATAATCGTCCCAGGAGTCGCTTCACTTGAGGCGTTACTCACCTGAGCGTCGTGGATACGCAGGGTTTTATCCTCTAGCGTGGTATGGGCGACCGGAAACGGTGAGAAAGCGCGCACGCGACGTGCAATGGTCTGTGCGTCATCTGACCAATCGATTAACGCTTCGGCTTTGCTGAGCTTATGCGCATAAGTAGCAAGGGTATTATCTTGTGGGGTGGGTTGTTGGGTTTGCTCGGCAATGATCGGTAGCGCTTCAAGGAGTGCGTCAGCGCCGAGCGTCATCAGCTTGTCGTGTAAGCTGCTTGCGCTGTCGGTTTTAAGAATAGTAAGTGCTTTATTCAACCACACTGCACCAGTATCCAAGCCTTCATCCATTTGCATGATGGCAATGCCGGTTTGTTCGTCCCCAGCTTCAATCGCGCGCTGAATCGGCGCAGCACCACGCCAGCGCGGTAACAGCGAAGCATGAATATTAATACAGCCCAGGCGAGGGAGCGCTAAAAACCAACGTGGCAGTAATAAACCATAGGCCGCCACGATAATCACATCTGGGCTTTGCTCGAATAGTGGCTGTGGATGGCGCAGGCTTTCGGGCTGAGCCAGAGGGAGCTCATGCTCAAGCGCCACTGTTTTGACCGCGCTTGCCTGCAATTTTCGCCCACGTCCAGCTGGACGATCAGGCTGGGTTAATACCCCACAAACCTCAACGTTTGCCGCATTGATGAGCGCAATAAGGCTGTGCGCGGCAAATTCCGGTGTGCCAGCAAACCAAACTTTTAGTAGTGCTGTGCTCATAGAGGTTGCGTTTTAACCCATTTGGCGAGTTTTTTCTCGAGTCGTTCACGTTTTAGGCGCGACAGGTGGTCAATGAACAACACACCATTTAAATGGTCAATTTCATGTTGCATACATACCCCTAATAAGCCATCGGCTTCGGCTTCGTGGGTGTTGCCTTCGGTATCTTGGTAACGGTAGCGAATATGGGTGGCGCGTTCCACATCAGCGTATTGCTCAGGGATTGACAAGCAGCCTTCTTGGCCGAATGCGGTTTCTTCGCTGCGTTCAACGATCTCTGGATTGATAAAAGCGTGTTTGCCGTGTGGGGCGTCAGGGGTCGCTTCATCGGCTGGGATGTCCATCACTACAATACGCTGGTGGATGTCAACCTGTGTGGCTGCGAGGCCAATACCGTGCGCATCGTACATTGTCGCAAACATATTATCGACAATGGACTTGAGTGAATCGTCAAAGGTCTCGACAGGGGTGGCTGTTTTACGTAAGCGTTTGTCGGGATGGATTAAAATAGGCAAAATAGTCATAATAAAAGGGTAATCTTTGCGTTGCTATATGAAAAATAATTCAAAAAGGATATTATACGCTAAGGATAACTACGAAAGCTAATTACAGCTTGCTGATAAACAGTGATCTATAAAACGTGATAAATGAACGATTAAGGAGCCTTGCTGTGTTGCCAAACCGTAAAAAACCTCTGGTCTTAGCGTTAACGGTCATCGTGTTGGCAGGGTGTAGTGCGACGCCTAAAGATCGTTTTTTTGATTTAGACCGTCCACTTGAGCAATGTTTAGACGGCGCAGTTGCTGCTAATACGGATGCCATCAGTAATAATCAAGCCTTTGTTCAAGACCATCCGAATCAATACGTGGTCAAAAAAGGCGATACCTTGTGGGATATTTCCGGTCGGTTTTTACATAAACCCTGGTACTGGAAGCAAATCTGGCACGACAATCCACAGATTAAAAATCCGCATTTAATTTATCCTGGTGATGTGTTGAGTATCGTGGTCATCAATGGGCAGAAGTATTTGTCGATTACTGAAGGTAATAGCGGCATGCATGGCGAATATACAGGCCGACGCACGGCCGATGGACGTCCGGTGGTTCGTTATTCGCCGGGTGTCGGTGGTGCGCCTGCTGAGCCGAGCAGCTTATCAGCGAATATCATCGCGCCATTTGTGGCGAAAACGCAGTTTGTTGATGAGGCGATTATCGACAAGCTTCCGGTCATTTTTGGTAACGATGAAGAATATATTACCCTCTCACAGCAACAGTTTTTCTACACCAAAGGGATCAATCCACCGCAAGGTGAGCGTTTAGGCGTTTATCGGGTGTCAAAACCGGTGGTGGACTTTAATGTGGAACAAGCCAAAACGCGAGAAGAACGTTATGACGGGCCAACGATTGTTGGTTATCAAATGCAATATATTGGCGAAGTGGGTGTGTTAGACAGCGATCCAGTGACTGGCCTGACCAAACTCAAGCCTTTAGAAGTCGCGCAAACCATGCAAGAAGAAGATGTGTTATTGCCGCTTGATGTCTCGCAGCGTCAAGTCAGTTATTTTCCAAAGTTGCCATCTAATCAATGTCAGCGTGGTTATATCTTGAACAATACCGAGAGCCAGACGTTGTCGATTAAAGAGTTTGATAGCGTGACGGTGAGTTTTGGCGCCGATGACGGTGCAGAAATCGGCGATATCTGGAAAATTCAAAGCACGGGTAAGGTGCGATCGGTTAAAGGTGAGCCGGTTGTCATTCCTGGTGACGATATTGGCTTTTTGATGATCTATAAAGTGTATGACAAGGTCAGTTTGGGTTTTGTGCTCGATTCAACGCGCGGCATTAAACAAAGCGACTATCTGGTGCGCCCTTGAGTGAGGGATTAAAAGCCTGGTGTTCCTTATGGCGGGCACCAGGTATTGGACCAGCAACCTTCCAACAGATTCTCCAAGCCTGCGGTTCTCCGGAGGCTTTTTTTCATGCCAGCGAGGCAATGCTCAATAAACAGCTAGGTAGCGCATACGCCAAGCGTTGGCAGGTATGGCGACAAGCACCAGAGGCGGGACAAACGGATCTGGATTGGGCAGCTGAAGATCCCTTGCGCTACATCATAACCCTAGAAGATTCACGTTATCCATCGCAATTACGCGAAATTGCTGACCCACCACCGCTGTTGTTTGTTTATGGTGAGATTGAGGCGCTTAATGCACCACAAATGGCGATCATTGGTTCACGTAACGCCAGTCAATACGGACTGCGCAACAGCCGCTATTTTGCCAGTGCTCTGGCTGGTGCCGGATTGGTGGTAACCAGTGGTATGGCGTTAGGGATAGATGGCGCCGCGCATCAAGCCGCTCTTGCTGCTGGTGGCAAAACAATCGCGGTGGTTGCTACTGGCTTGGATCGAGTCTATCCAGCCGCGCATCATCAGCTGGCTAAAGAGATTGTCGCTCAAGGGGCAATGGTTTCAGAAATGCCGATTGGCAGTGGGGTGCGCAGGCATAATTTTCCACGACGCAACCGGATCATCAGCGGTCTGTCGTTGGGTGTGCTGGTGGTGGAGGCCTCACAGCAAAGTGGTTCACTGACCACGGCTCGCCAGGCGTTGGAGCAAGGTCGGGATGTGTTTGCGATCCCTGGATCGATTCACGATCCTATGGCTAAAGGCTGTCACACTTTGATTAAACAAGGTGCGATTTTAGTCGAGGATGTGACGGATATCACCGCACAGTGGCAGGCGCTGTTACATAGTAAAGGGTTGATACAAAGCACTTCTAAAGTAAACTTGTCACCCACGGTAAGCGACCCACAACAGGCAACATTACTCGCAGCGCTCGGGCATGATCCTTGTCATATCGACGAGTTGAGCGAACGCATAGAATTGACGAACGAAGAAATTTCCGCCATGCTGTTATTACTTGAGTTGGATGGTTTGGTGGAGCGAATGCCTGGCGGCCGCTACCGACGCTTGGGTTAACAAAAGAGGGGAGAGGATTATGCGTGACTCGGTTATCGACGTATTATTCTATATATTTGACGACATCATGAGTAATGAACAAATACTCAACACCGATGTCAAAGAAATCACGAGCCAACTAAGTGAAGCCGGTTTTATGAAAGAAGATGTGCAGTGTGCTGTGGATTGGTTTGTTGGACTCTCTGAATTAAAACAAGACGAGCCTGAGCTGCAATGTAGCAATGCTGTGCGCGTGTTTAGCGCTCGAGAGGGCGATTATTTAGGTCTCGAATGCCAGGAGTATTTGCGCTATATTTCGCGCCATGCTCGTGTATCGATGGGTGCGGTTGAAAAGATCATCGATTGCACGATAGCGCTCGGCGTAACGTCGCTGCCGGTTGAGATTTTGCGCTGGATCAGTGCGATGGTTCTGGTCAATATTGAAGAAGAATTTAATGAGGCGATGGTGCTGGGGATGGACGGTATTATTTGTCCCCCAACGCTGCACTAACGCTTCGTAGAGGGCAATAACAAAGATAAACTTATGACAAAATTACTGATTGTAGAATCGCCAGCAAAGGCGAAAACGCTACATAAATACCTTGGAAAAGATTATGAAGTCTTGGCTTCTTATGGTCATGTGCGTGATTTAGTGCCAAAAAATGGTGCCGTGGAGCCTGATAATGACTTCGCGATGAATTATGAGGTGATTGATCGCAACGCCAAGCATGTTGGTGCGATCAGCAAAGCGCTGAAAAATGCCGACACCTTATTACTCGCCACTGACCCCGACCGAGAGGGTGAGGCGATTTCCTGGCACCTACATCAGCTGTTAAGCGAGCGTGGTGCACTAAAAGATAAAGATGTGCGCCGTGTGGTGTTTCATGAGATTACCCAACGCGCGATCCAGCATGCAGTGGACAATCCACGCGATATCGCGATGGATTTAGTCAACGCCCAGCAAGCGCGCCGTGCGCTTGATTACTTAGTGGGCTTTAATTTATCACCGCTATTGTGGCGTAAGGTTCAGCCAGGGCTTTCTGCCGGGCGCGTACAGTCGCCAGCTTTGCGGATGATTGTTGAGCGCGAGCGTGAAATTGAGGCGTTTGTCGCCCAAGAATATTGGAAAATACTCGCCAATAATCAGATTAAAGGCAACGCCTTTAACGCAGCGCTGTCGGTCTATCATGGTGAGAAGGTCAAGCAATTCACGATTAATAACGAAGCCGATGCTAATAAGGCGTTGGCTGAGTTAAAAGCGCTCAGTAATGGAAGCTTAACCGTTGCTGAAGTGGTCGCTAAAGACCGTCGCCGCAACCCTGCTGCACCGTTTATTACCTCAACTTTGCAGCAAGAGGCTGCGCGTAAATTGCGCTTTACCGCACAACGTACGATGCGCTTAGCGCAGCGCCTCTACGAAGAAGGATACATCAGCTATATCCGTACCGACTCAGTGAATTTGGCACAAGAAGCAATCAGTGATTTGCGCAGCTTGATTAAAGCACAATACGGGGATGATTATCTGCCGAGCAAACCGCGTACCTACAGTACTAAATCGAAGAATGCCCAGGAAGCGCACGAAGCGATTCGCCCCACTGACTGTCGCTTGAGTGCTGATCAGTTGAGCGCTATGGGTGCTGACGAGAGAAAATTATACGAACTGATTCGCAAGCGCACGATAGCTTGCCAAATGGCGCCAGCTATTTTGGAGCAGGTGAGTATTGATTTGCATGCCGGCAGTGCAGACAATCAATTTCGAGCTACCGGCTCAACAATTAAATTCGCTGGCTTTATGAGCGTTTATCTTGAAGATCAAGACGATGCCAGCGATGAAGAAGAAGGCATTTTGCCAAAAATGGTTGTTGGAGATGAGGTCGCGGTTGACGACATCCTCGCCACCCAGCATTTCACCCAGCCACCACCGCGCTATTCAGAAGCGAGCCTGATTAAATCGCTGGAAGAAAAAGGCATTGGGCGACCGTCGACCTATGCGAGCATCATCTCCACCTTGCTCGGTCGTGAATACATCGATTTAGATAACCGCCGCTTTGTGCCAACGATGATCGGCAAAATCGTCAATGATTTTCTCACCGGGCATTTCGAGCAATACGTCGATTATGATTTCACCGCGCGCTTGGAAGACGATTTAGATGCCGTATCGCGCGGCGAGCGTGATTGGAAACCGCTGCTTGACGAGTTCTGGCAAGGTTTTTCCCAGCAAGTCGAAGAGAAAAAAGAGATTTCGCGTGAAGAAGTGATGCAGGCGCGAGAGTTAGGCAGTGATCCGAAAACCGGTAAACCGGTTAGTGTGCGCTTTGGGCGTTTTGGACCGTTTGTTCAGTTGGGGAGTAAAGACGACGAAGAAAAGCCAAAATTTGCGAGTATCCCGGACGATTGGAATCTTGACCATATTGAGCTCGAACAAGCCCTGGAGCTGTTTAAGCTACCGCGTCATATCGGTAAAACCGAAGAAGATGAAGAAATTGTCATAAATATTGGCCGTTATGGTCCGTATGTGCGTTTTGGACGCAAATTTGTCTCCCTGCCAAAGGAAGAAGATCCGCTTGCTGTCTCGCTTGAGCGCGCACTGGAATTAATCGCAGAGAAAAAAGAAGCCGATCGCAAAAAACATATAAAAGAGATAAAAAATGGGGATGAGACTTTAAAGGTATTAAATGGTCGCTTTGGACCTTATGTCACTAATGGTACTATTAACGCATCTATCCCAAAAACGATAGAACCTGCTGAAGTGACTTTGGAAGAAAGTTTGGCGTTATTGGAAAAGGCTAAAGAGCGCAAAGCCAAGCGTGGCGAGGGCAAAAAGACGAAAAAAACGTCAAGCAAAGCCACGACTAAACGCAAAACTAAGGCCAGCACTGCAAAAGGTTCTGCGAAACGGAAAACACGAACTACCACGAAAAAGAGTTAATCAACAATGAAAGACACCCAACAAGATGATCTCCGCTACGGCTTTGGCTTTTTGATGCACGATGCGACGCGGTTAATGAACCGCTACTACGATCGTCACGTACGTGTGTTCGGGATTACCCGCACGCAATGGACGCTGCTTACTTACCTCTCGCGCTACGAAGGGGTAAGTCAAACCAAATTGGCTGAGTACATGGATCTCGCGCCGATGACGCTGACCCGTCAGATCGACAAACTCGAGCGCGATGGTCTGCTCGATCGTCGTCAAGATCCGCAAGATCGTCGGACCAACCTGATTTATCTCACCGATAAAAGCCAGCCGTTGATGAGCCATATGCACGAAATCGCGGTGGAAGCGAAAGAAGCCGCGCTCAAGCATTTCAGCGAAGAAGAGCGTGAGCAGCTGCGCGAATATTTGGTGCGCATGCGCGAAAATATGGCCGGTGCGTAAGCTGAGCAATCATCGATTATTTCAAGGCCCACCTTGGTGGGTCTTTTTTCTGCGCCATTATCGGGTGTTGATTGGGCTGTGGCTTGCACTGGTTCTTATCGCCTGTGTGATGCCAGTGAGTAGCGAACAGCCGCCGACACTGCCGCATATCGATAAAATCGTCCATGCGCTCTTTTATGCCCCACCGATGGCGCTTGCGCTATTGGCAGGTGGCAACGTTTGGCGTTGGGTGATCTTGTTGATCGTATTTGCCTTGGGTATTGAGCTTATCCAAAGTATGCTCAGCTACCGCAGTGGTGATATCTTTGATATGCTGGCTAATATAGTCGGTATGCTGCTCGGCTTTATCGTCGCGAAGTTTTTTAGGATGCGCCCATGAAACGGCAAAAACTGGTGATTGTGCATGGTTTGTTTATGCGCGCGCCGGTGATGCTCGCCTTGCATAAACGCCTAAGTCAGCAAGGGTTTGATTGTAAGAGTATTAATTATCCCACGCGCAGTCAGAGTTTACACGATAATGCGCAAATCCAAATACCCGCACTCAGAGCCTTTGCCCAAGGTGAGCCGTTGGGTTTTATTGGCCACAGTCTCGGTGGCTTATTGATTCGCCATCTACAGGCGCAATGGCCAGAAGGCTTTTCAGATGGGCGTGTGGTGAGCTTAGGAACGCCACATCAAGGCAGCGCCGTAGCCGCCTATTTGTATGCGGATGCGATGCGTCGTACGCTGATTAAGCATGCCTGGCCTCAAGGCCTGGACGGCAACGCACCTGATTGGCCGCAAGAGATTCCGCTGCTCTCTATAGCTGGCAGCAAACCCTATGGGGTAGGGCGCTTGTTTCAAGTCTTTGATGACGCTTCAATCCACGATGGCACAGTCTCTCGCGCTGAAACGCATTTACCCAGCGCGCACGCTGAACTGCTGGTTGATCACACCCATATGTCGATGCTGTTTGCCAGCGAGCTCATCGTGCCAATTGCCGGTTGGCTTCGAAGCTAATCCCTTTAGCGTAGAAAATGGTTCTATTCACCCATGACACTTGCCACATTGCTGGGCTGATGCGGATCAAGCGTGGTCAGGCGCTTGAGCAAGTAGCGCAGTAATAAACCGTAAGCGGGTAAGAAAAACAGCGTGCAGATAATGATTTTCCACGCATAATCGAGCAGGGCGATTTCTGGCCAATTTGCGGCCATAAACGGATCCGAGCTCGCATAAAAAGCGATTGAGAAAAAGACGATCGTATCAATGGCATTGCCGAGAACCGTGGACGCACTAGGGGCGACCCACCAGCGATGGTGGCGACGCAGATAATTAAACACGCTGATGTCAAGTAATTGGCCAATCAAGTAAGCGGCAAAACTCGCCAGCGCAATGCGTGCGACAAATGTGTTGAGCGAGGTAAGCACAGACAAGTCGGTAAAGCTGCCATTGTGAAAAAGCACTGAAACTACATAAGAAATGGCGAGCGCTGGGAACATCACGCAAAAAATGATTTTGCGCGCTAGAGCCGGGCCAAATACGCGTACGGTTAAATCGGTGGTTAAAAAGATAAAGGGGAAAGAAAACGCGCCCCAAGTGGTATGTAGGCCATAGAATTCAAAAGGAAATTGCACTAAGAAATTGCTAAGTGCGATGATGAAAATATGCCAAAATGATAACCAGATGAGGGCGTGGCGTTGTTGCTCGGGGGTGAATGAAAGCATGATTAATCTCGTAACGTGTGGGTGTGTAATCGGGTGCGTGCCATCTCAGCATAAGGGCTGTTCGCACGACCATAGTTGGCATAAGGATGAATGGCGATGCCACCTCGAGGGGTAAATTCGCCAGTAACTTCAATATATTTAGGATCCATCAGTGTGATGAGATCTTTCATAATGATATTGATGCAATCCTCATGAAAATCGCCGTGGTTACGGAAACTAAACAGATACAATTTCAACGATTTGCTCTCTACCATGCGTTCAGCCGGAATATAGGCGATACGGATTGTCGCGAAATCCGGTTGGCCGGTTATTGGACATAAGCTGGTAAATTCCGGGCAGATAAAATGCACAAAATAATCGTTATCAAGATGTAGATTGCTAAAGGATTCCAAGACTTGTGACGCATAATCGTGCGCGTATTCAGTCTGCTTTTTGCCGAGTAAGGATAAATCGGCGAGAGATTCAGTGCGAGTGTTGTTCATATTGTTGCCTAGTTTTTTGCTGACTACGCCTAAGCGCGTCTGTGGGATGGTTGCGAACCACGGGGTGGCGAATTATACGCCGCTTAGGCAAGAAAAGGAAGCATTAGCGCTTAGTGACAGCGACGAATAATCAGTTGTTCGATAGCATTACGGTTCTGTGCTAGACGGTATTTGGCGCGCGTTTCTAACACGTACTGTGCTTCAGTATAGGACTTGTAGAGTGGACAAGGCTCTTTTAAACAAGGGGTGGCGTAAGGATAGTGCGCCAGTAATCGACCGTCAGCATCATAAAAACGGATATCAAGCGGAACCCAGGTGTTTTTCATCCAAAATGTTCTAGGACGCGCCTCGGGAAACACAAATAACATCCCAGAATAGGGCGGCAGCCACACTCGATACATCAAGCCCTTAGCACGACTGGCTGGTGTATTAACACAAGTGGCCAGAGTCCGGCGATCACCATCATCAATAAAGGCATTGCTGTAGGCGGCAGGACTCAATCCCAAGCTGAGCGTGAGCCATAAAAGCGTGAACAGTGGGGTAAGGAGACGATGAGGCATCAAGGCTGCTGGTGTTTACAGTTTATAGAGGCCATGCGCGCACATTTTCTTTTTCAAGGTGTTGCGGGTGATGCCAAGCAATTTGGCGGCCTGGCTTTGGTTGTTATCGCAGCGGCGCAGGACATTACGCAACAAGGCCGCTTCAGCCTCACCAATCATCAATGCATAGAGTTGACCGCTGTGTTGGCCATCTAAATGCGCTAAATAGCTGTCGATGCTCTGATCGATGGCACGTTGGATGTCGGGGTTGCTCATGATGGGCTGCCTTGTGGGTTAAGCTGCTTTAGCAAATAATTGGATGAGCGCCGTTTGTTCGGCCTCATTGCATGCCTGGTTAATGCGTGGACGGTGTTCACGTTGATAATCAGGGTATTGACGATAATAATGGTGTAAGTGCGCGCGGGCAATAAAAACCCCTTGCCGACCGTAAAGCGCGTGCAAGGCGTGGATGTGTTCTGCGATATCTTGGTGAGGGGTGATCGTCGGCAGACTGCGCGTATTAATTCGCGCCTGACACTCAGCAAATAACCAAGGGTTACCCTGGGCGGCGCGACCAATCATCACCCCATCGAAGCCGTAGTCATCAATCAGCCGGTTTGCCTGTTCAGCGCTGCTTATATCACCATTAACAATCACCGGCAGTTGCGTGTTTGCTTTAACTTCGGCAATAGGTTCGTAACAGGCCTGACCGCGGAAGCGTTGCGCGCGAGTGCGCCCGTGTACGCTTAATAAGGCGATACCGCAATCTTGAGCGATACGGGTCATCTCGGCTAAGGTGTAAGTATCATCGTTAAAGCCCAAGCGGGTTTTAACGCTTACCGGGATCGTCACGGCATTGACAGTCGCGCATAAAATCGCTTCAACTTGTTTCAGATCAGCCAGTAATGCTGATCCTGCGCTTTGCTTGCCCACTTTTTTCGCCGGGCAGCCCATATTGATGTCGATCACATCAGCGCCGCGTGCCTGCATAACTTGTGCAGCTTCGGCCATTAATGCAGGCTCACCACCAACAAGTTGGACAATTTTTGGGTAGTTAGGGTCTTCATCGAACTGCAGACGGGTTTTCGATAGCGCTGTGTGCATCAAATCGGGTTTGGCGCTGACCATTTCTGCAACGCTAAAATCTGCACCGTAACGCTGGCAAAGGCTGCGGAAAGGGCGGTCGCTCACCCCAGCCATCGGCGCGAGTACAACAACAGGATCAGGATAATGAAAGCGGCCCAAACGAATCATAAGCGTCTACCGATTAATGCGCCTGCCCTTCAAGCAGCACCCAGCCTTCACGTTCATTAATCACACGCAGGCTGTGGGTATCAGCATAATGGGCGATTAAATCCTCGGCTTGTTCGACCAAGACGCCGGCAAAAACCAGCGTCGATGCGGCATCAGTATGGTGCATAAACTGCGATTTTAGCGCGCGCAGCGGCTGCAGGAGAATATTGGCGACTAGCAAATCAACCCGTGGGGCACTTTCCGGGTTCTCACACAGCGTAATACGCTCGCTGATGTGGTTTTTGGCTGCGTTGTCCGCGCTGGCGGTCATTGCTTGCGGGTCGATGTCGGTTTGATAGACGCTATTGGCACCAAGCAGGGCTGCAGCAATGCCAAGGATTCCTGAGCCGCAGCCATAGTCATAAACGCTTTTACCGACAAGGTCGGCATGCGCTAAATAATCCAAACACATCGCCGTGGATGGGTGGGTGCCGGTGCCAAAAGCCAAACCGGGATCAAGGCGCAGCACAATGGCGTCCTCTTGTTCGATCACATGTTCGCTTGCGGCAACCCACAGGCGCTCACCAAAAGGAATCGGTTTGAAATGATCGAGCCAGGCACGCGTCCACTCGCTATCAGCGAGCAACGATTGTGCCAGGGCAACATCATCGCCTAAATGCTGCTTAAGAGTGGCGAGTACATACTCTGGTGCGCTGTCTTTAGCAAATAATCCGGTGATCGCGGTTTGCGCCCACAATGGGGTTTCCCCCACAGGCGGTTCGTAGATTTCGCTGTCATCGCCGGCTTGATAGGTCAAAGCAATGGCGCCGGCGGCTTCTAAAGCCGCCTCGACTTGTTCGATCGACGCCTCGTTATCGGCGTGTAAGGTGATTTGCAGCCAATCGTTGCTCACGAGAGGCCCAGCTTGTGTTCAAGGTAATGAATGTCCATACCACCCGCGCAGACCACCTCATCGTTCAATAGTTCTTGATGCAGGGCGATGTTGGTTTTGATGCCTTCAACGACCATTTCTGAGAGTGCCATACGCGCACGCGCGATTGCGGTGTCGCGGTTCTCACCCCAGGTAATCAATTTGCCGATCATCGAATCGTAATGGGGTGGCACGCGATACCCGCCATAGAGATGCGATTCGACGCGCACACCCAAGCCGCCCGGGGCGTGAAACTCGGTGATTTTGCCCGGTGAAGGGATAAAGGTTTTCGGGTCTTCGGCGTTGATACGGCATTCGATGGCATGTCCATTGATCACAATATCTTCTTGTTTATACGCCAAAGGCTCGCCAGCAGCGATACGAATTTGTTCGCGCACAATATCCACCCCGGTAATCATTTCGGTCACCGGATGCTCCACCTGTACACGCGTATTCATTTCAATGAAGAAAAACTCGCCATTTTCGTAGAGAAATTCAAATGTGCCCGCACCGTGATAACCGATGCGTTGACACGCTTGTACACAAATATCGCCAATTTTAGCGCGTTGTTCGGCTGTGATGCCTGGCGCTGGCGCTTCTTCAATCACTTTCTGATGGCGACGTTGCAGCGAGCAATCACGTTCGCCCAAATGAATGGCGTTACCGTGTTTATCCGATAATACCTGGATTTCGATATGACGCGGTGTTTCAAGAAATTTCTCCATGTACACCATGTCGTTGCCAAAGCTTTGTCGCGCTTCGGTTTTGGTTAGACGCACCGCATCAACGACTTCTGCCTCGCTTCGCACGACGCGCATGCCACGACCACCGCCGCCACCTGCAGCTTTGACTATCACTGGATAACCAATGCGTGCTGCGGTGTCTTTGATCGTTTGTGGGTCATTATCGAGCGGACCATCGGAGCCAGGGACACACGGAATGCCGGCAGCTTTCATTGTTTTGATCGCTTCAACCTTATCGCCCATGATGCGGATCGTTTCCGCGCGCGGACCAATAAACGTAAAGCCAGATTCTTCAACCCGTTCGGCGAAATCGGCATTCTCAGAGAGAAAACCATAGCCGGGGTGAATCGCATCTGCGTTCGTTACTTCAGCGGCCGCGATAATGGCCGGCATATTGAGGTAGCTTTCGCTGGAAGGTGCCGGACCGATACACACCGATTCATCGGCAAACAAAACATGCTTTAAATCCGCATCGGCTTTCGAATGCACCGCCACGGTTTCAATGCCCATTTCATGGCAGGCGCGCAAAATACGCAGGGCAATTTCCCCACGGTTGGCAATCAACACTTTGTCGAACATACGGCCTCCTTATTGCAGGACAAACAGCGGTTCGTCGTACTCAACCGGTTGACCGTTTTCGACTAAAATCTCAACAACTTTACCGCCAAGATCGGCTTCGATGCGGTTAAACATTTTCATCGCTTCGATGATGCACACTGTATCGCCAACGCTCACTTGCTGGCCAACGCTGACAAAATCGTCCGCATCAGGAGAAGGTGCAGCGTAAAACGTGCCGACCATTGGTGAGCGGATGATTTTACCGTCTAATGGCTTACTCGCTTGCTCGGCAGATCCTTGTGGTTCAGCCGCTGGTGCCGGTTGTGGTGCAGGCGCACCGGCATGGGCGTAGCCTTGAGGCGGTAAATTAATGTATTGAGGCGCTGCAGGTGCAGAGGCCTGCTGGCGATTGATGCGAATCGTTTCCTCACCTTCGGTGATTTCGATTTCGCTGACATCGCTGTCTTCGAGCAACTCAATAAGTTTTTTGATTTTGCGAATATCCATGAATGTTCCTCTATATATTTTGCTTTGATGATTCAAGATAATGATGCGCGGCAATCAATGCCAGTTCGTAGCCATGTGGGCCGAGTCCGCTAATCACGCCCTCAGCGATATCGCTGAAATAAGAATGTTTGCGGAATGGTTCACGCGCGTGTACGTTCGATAAGTGTACTTCAATAAAAGGGATCTTAACAGCGCTGAGCGCGTCGCGTAGTGCGACGCTGGTATGCGTGAATGCGGCCGGGTTAAAGATAATAAAATCAACATCGTGCTCGCCGGCAGCGTGAATTAAGTCGATTAACGCGCCTTCGTGGTTATGTTGTATAAATTCCAAATCGTGATCGAAGGCTTCAGCAAGCGTGTTTAAGCGTTGCTCAAGGTCATCAAGTGTACTGTGCCCATAATGGTTGGGTTCACGTGTTCCGAGGAGGTTTAAGCTGGGGCCATTGATGACGAAAATTTGTGCCATATAAAAAAATAATCCGGTCAGGTTTTAAGTTAAATTGCGTTAAATCGCCGCATTATAACGTAATTTAGCCGCTTTTTGACTTATTTTTGTGTAGATTCTTCCTCGAGTACCGCCGCAAATTCATCGGCGGATAATTCGCCAATAATGCGTCGTTTAGGGTTTTCTAGCTCACCAGTAGCCGGGTAAAACAGCACCGCCGGAGGGCCGACTAAATTCAGACGGCGAAAGATTGCTTGGTGCTGGTTGGTGAATTTGGTGACATCAATTTTCAGTAGTGTGTAGTCGGCAAGCGGCGCGTTGAAGCGCGGGTTTTGCCAGATGTTGCGTTCCCATTCAATGCAGCTCACGCACCAATCAGCATAAAAATCGAGAATAACCGGCTGGTTACTGTTAGCGATTGCGGCATGCAGAGTCGCTTCATCATCGATAAGTTTGAAGCGCGCATAGGCGTTATTTTCTATATTTGCTGAATGGCTGGTTTTTGGGGTAAACCAATGGTTACTTGCGCTGATCCCGAGACTCAGTGCAACAATCAGCCCGAGTGCGGCTAAGAATAAGCGCGTTCGAGCGATAAAGCCGGTTAAGCGTTCGCTAGGGAAGACGGTAACCGCGAATAACAAGGCATAAAGTGCCCAGATAATGAGCGACCATGGATTGGGGAGAATACGCGCGACTAACCACACAGCGATGGCAAGCAGCGCAAAAGCAAAGCCTTTCTTCACAATATCCATCCAAGTACCGGCTTTCGGCATAAAACGACGCAAGACGCCGGCAAACAGCAATAGCGGCAAACCGGTACCCACGCCGAAGACAAACAATGCGATGGCGCCTTTAAGAGGGGTGGTTTGGGTGGTAAATAAAAGCAGCGCTGTCAGCACTGGCGTGGCACAAGGGCTCACCACCAGAACTGAGAGTGCACCCATAATCGCCGCACCAACAAAGGATCCAGATTGTTGACGGCGGTTGAGTTTATCAATCGGTCGTTGTAGCCAATTTGGCGCGCGGAAGCTGTAGACATCAAATAGTGACAACGCAAGTGCGGCGAAAAACAGCGCTACTAAGGCGGTAATCCACGGGGTTTGTAAGATAACCTGGAGGTTGATTTCAAATAGACCAAAGATTGCACCCAGTGCGCCCATCGCGAGGCCCATTGCCAACACATAGACGCTAATCAATGCATAGCTTCGTCCTTTAGTGCTGTCTTTGCCTACCACCAAGCTGGTGACGATTGGGATTAGTGGATAAATACAGGCGGTAAAGCTGAGCGCAATTCCGAGTAAGAGGATGAGCGGCAAGGTGCGCCAAAAGTTTTCGCGCAGAATACTGCTGAGGTAATCGGTATCACTTAGTGCACGGCTGGTGGTGCTTTGTGTCGATGAAGGTGAGGATGAGGCCTCATTATCTGCGTCAACATCGGCTTGTGGGGCGGGCACTGGCGCATCAGCTGCCACTGATCCTTGGAAAGCCTCAAGGGTTTCGCTATCAAATTGCCAAGAGCGGGTGAGCGGTGGATAGCAAATCGAGCCTTCGAGGCAGCCCTGTATATTGAGCACCAAATCTAATTGATCGGCCGCAATCTGGGGAAGATCGAGGGTGAGGTGGTCGCGATAGATGGTTTGTGCGCCACGAAACGGATCTTCATAGGCTTCGCCAGCGGGAAAGCTAATTTGGCTGGTCAGTTCTTCACCGTTAGCATAGACACGCACGCTGTCTTTATAGAGGTAATAGTTCTCCGGCATGACAATTGAGAGCGAAATATGGTTGCCATTGCCGTCGATAGTGGTTGCAAACGCCTGTTCTTC
This sequence comes from Suttonella sp. R2A3, assembly GCF_021513215.1. NCBI lineage: Bacteria > Pseudomonadati > Pseudomonadota > Gammaproteobacteria > Cardiobacteriales > Cardiobacteriaceae > Suttonella > Suttonella sp. R2A3. The sequence continues at coordinate 1,580,861 of NZ_CP090975.1, forward strand.
TGGAAGTGGTTCGCCAGAACCTGCTGCACTTGCGGTATTTTGTGGGTCGTTTGTGTCGAGTAAATTGCTGATGCCACTACTCGCACTGTGTTCAGGCGTGAGCGTCCATTGCGTCGGTGGATAACAGATCACCCCGTCTTCGCAGCCTTGCATGCGTAAGCTTACTTCTTCGACAGGCTGTTCGCTGGTAAAAGTTAGGATCGGCGGGTTGTGCCAAACCGCCATCTCGCCAAAATAGGGGTCGTCTTTAATCGTGCTCGGACTGGCGTTGTAGCTGATCGTCTCGCCATCGATGCTGAGCGAGGTGCGCGCTTCATAAATATAATACCCTGCGGCAAAATCGATCGTTAGTGCATAACGGTTATCGTCGGTTTGGGTGAGTGAGGGTTGAAATGCTTCTTTAACCGGCAGAGGTTCGGCAAAGGTAAATAAGGAAAGGCATGACAGCACGATGCACGATAGGCGACTTGTTAAACGATTAAACAGCATAAGCACAACAGTTAAAACAGCAAACCATGTATCCTAGCACGCCACAGACAACTGGCCAGTATTTACGCTATACCATTATGCAATACAGCCAAGTATGGTTTGAGATGAGCACCCATCAACAGACCGGCCTGTCTCAATGGCCTTAAATACACATGCCACAATCTGAATATGCCATAGAAACAAGCGGCTGTAAATTGCTGCGAACAATAAGATTGATTCTCACCAAAGCACACTATATAGTGTTCTTAATCGTTTTTACCCCATATATATTGTGTTTAGAGGTGTAGCGTGGTGGATTTTGAGCATTTACAAGTAACTAAGCGCGACGGGCGCAAAGAACCGATCGATCTGGATAAAATTCACCGGGTGGTGACTTGGGCGGCAGAAGGTTTAGAGCATGTGTCGGTCTCACAGGTGGAATTACGCAGCCATATTCAGTTCTACGATGGTATTCGTACCAAAGATATTCACGAAACGATTATTAAGTCTGCTGCGGATTTGATCTCAGAGCAGGCGCCTGATTATCAATATCTTGCCGCGCGTTTGGCAATTTTCCATTTGCGCAAAATTGCCTACGGTGAATTCGAGCCACCACATTTTTACGCGCATGTGCAAAACCTCACCGAGCGCGGTAAATATGACAAACACATTTTGTCTGATTACAGCGAAGCCGAATTTAATGAACTCAATGATTATATTGATCATTGGCGCGATATGAATTTTGCCTACGCAGCGGTTAAGCAACTCGAAGGCAAATATTTGGTGCAAAACCGTGTCACTGGCGAAGTCTATGAAAGCCCACAGTTCCTGTATATGTTGGTCGGGATGTGCTTGTTTGCTGACTATCCACGCGACACGCGCCTGGATTATGTGAAGCGCTTTTACGATGCAGCCTCAACGTTTAAGTTGTCGCTGCCGACACCGATTATGAGCGGTGTGCGCACGCCATCACGTCAGTTCAGTTCGTGTGTGCTGATTGAATGTGATGACAGTCTGGATTCGATTAATGCCACCAGTAGTGCGATTGTTCGCTATGTGTCGCAGCGTGCTGGGATTGGTATCAACGCTGGGCGTATTCGCGCTGAGGGTAGCGAAATTCGCAGTGGCGAGGCGCGTCATACCGGGTGTATTCCGTTTTATAAACACTTCCAAACCGCGGTGAAATGCTGCTCACAAGGTGGCGTGCGTGGTGGGGCGGCAACGCTGTTCTATCCTATGTGGCATCTGGAAGTGGAATCACTGCTGGTGTTGAAAAATAACCGTGGGGTGGAAACCAACCGCGTGCGTCATATGGATTACGGCGTACAAATCAACCGCTTGCTCTATCAGCGCTTGTTGAAAAAACAACATATTACACTGTTTTCGCCATCAGACGTTCCGGGGTTATACGAAGCATTTTTTGCCGATCAAGACGAATTTGAGCGCTTATATACGAAGTATGAAGCCGATGAGTCGATTCGTAAGCGTAGCGTGCCAGCGGTGGATCTGTTTTCATTGATGTTGCAAGAGCGTGCTGGTACGGGGCGGGTTTATGTGCAACACGTCGATCACTGCAACACCCACAGCCCGTTTGACCCTGCGGTAGCGCCGGTACGCCAGTCGAATCTGTGTATGGAAATTGCGCTGCCGACCAAACCGCTCAATGATCTTAACGATGAAGACGGCGAGATTGCTTTGTGTACGTTGTCTGCGCTGAATTTGGGGGCGTTTGATGATTTGGCCGATATCGAGCCAGTGGCCGATTTGATTGTGCGCGCACTTGATGCGTTGCTCGATTATCAGGATTACCCGGTGCCAGCAGCGTATAACGCGACGATGAAGCGCCGTACGCTTGGGGTGGGTGTGATCAACTACGCGTATTATTTGGCGAAAAACGGCACCAAATACAGCGACGGATCTGCATTAGGGCTCACCCACCGCGCGTTTGAAGCGATCCAGTATTATTTACTCAAAGCATCAAACACCTTGGCGAAAGAAAAAGGCGCGTGTCCGGCATTTGCCGATACGGTCTATAGTAAAGGCGTGCTGCCGATCGATACCTATAAAAAAGAGCTCGATAAAATTTGCGATGAACCGCTGCAGCTTGATTGGGAAGCGCTGCGCAAAGAAATTACCACCCATGGTTTGCGTAACTCAACCTTAAGTGCGCTGATGCCGTCAGAAACCTCCAGCCAGATTGCTAATGCGACCAATGGTATTGAACCGCCACGTGGCTTTGTGTCGGTAAAAGCGTCAAAAGATGGCATTTTAAAACAAGTGGTACCGGAGTTTTTCAGGCTCAAAGGCCAGTATGAGCTGTTATGGCAAATGCCGGGTAACGAAGGGTATTTGCAGTTGGTGGCGGTGATGCAAAAATTCGTCGATCAAACGATTTCTGCAAACACCAGCTACGATCCACAGCGCTACCCGGGTGGGAAAGTGCCGATGAATCAACTTATTAAAGACCTATTGTTAACGTATAAACTGGGCGTTAAGACCTTGTACTATCACAATACGCGTGATGGGGCTGTTGATAACCAAGACGACCTTGCCGATGATTGTGCCGGCGGGGCGTGTAAAATTTAATCGGAGTGGATCATGACTGAATCATGCCAGTATCGCTACAGTACGTTTTCGCAAAACAAAAATGACCAGCTAAAAGAGCCGATGTTTCTCGGTCAGCCGGTGAATGTGGCGCGCTATGACCAGCAAAAATATGAAGTGTTTGAGAAGCTGATTGAAAAGCAGTTGTCGTTTTTCTGGCGTCCTGAGGAAATTGATGTCTCACAAGACCGGATCGATTACCAAAATTTGCCAACACACGAACAGCATATTTTCATCAGCAATCTGAAATACCAGACCCTGCTTGATTCTATTCAGGGTCGTAGTCCAAACGTTGCTTTGCTGCCGCTGGTGTCGATCCCAGAGCTCGAAACCTGGATTGAAACGTGGTCGTTTTCTGAAACCATCCACTCACGCTCGTATACGCATATTATTCGTAATATCGTCAACGATCCGAATGTGGTGTTCGATGATATTGTCGAGAATGAGTACATTAAAGCGCGTGCGCAAGATATTGCTAAATATTACGATGATCTGATCGAATACACCCAGCGCTACTTGATGGTTGGTTATGGTGAGCATGAAGTCAATGGCTGCAGCTTTACCGTGAGCAAGCGCGAGCTGAAGAAAAAGATTTACCTGTGCTTGATGTGCGTGAATGTGCTCGAAGCGATTCGTTTTTATGTCTCGTTTGCGTGCTCGTTTGCCTTCGCCGAGCGTGAATTGATGGAAGGGAATGCAAAAATCATCAAATTGATTGCGCGTGATGAAGCGTTGCATTTGACTAGTACCCAGCACATGATCAATATTCTGCGCAGCGGGCAAGACGATCCGGAGATGGCGGAAATCGCCAAAGAATGTGAGCAGGATGCGTTTGAAGTCTTCCGTGTGGCCGCTGAGCAAGAAAAAGAATGGGCGGAATATTTATTCAAAGATGGCTCGATGATTGGCTTGAATCGTGATATTTTGGCGCAATATGTCGAATACATCACCAATTTGCGCATGCAGGCGGTCGGGCTCGAACCGGCGTTCCCGCACGCCAAGCAGAACCCGATCCCGTGGATTAACGCGTGGTTGTCGTCAGACAATGTGCAAGTGGCGCCACAGGAAGTTGAAATCAGCTCGTATCTCATCGGGCAGATCGATTCTGAAGTCAATCTCGACGACTTGGATGACTTCGAGCTCTAATATGGCGTTAATCACCACCAATCAACACCGTTTTCGCCTTGAGGTGGGTGAGACCTTGCTTGATGGTCTGATCCGCACCGGGCACGCGGTGGAATATCAATGTCGCGAAGGGTACTGCGGGAGCTGCCGGGTACGCGCGCAGGGCGAGTTTAGCTACGTTCGCGCGCCACTGGCCTATACTGGGCCGGGCGAAGTGCTCGCTTGTTGCGCGGTGCCCAAAACCGATATTTTTTTAGATATTGATCTGGCGGTATTGCGTCGTACGGGTTGAAATACACTTAAATCATCTCTCGAAACCCTAATTATCTCTCATAATTGGGGTTTTATTGTTTCTGCGGTTGATTTTTTAACCTGTTTTGATGCGTTGCGAATAAAATGGCATGACGTTTAATCTAATGATCGATTGATCTAGGAAGGAAAGATGAGATTTATTGAGACTAAAGTCGGCGCTGAAGCTGGAGATGCTTACGCACAACATAATCTTGGTGTTATGTATGCTAAAGGACAAGGTGTCGCACGAGATGATGAAGTAGCGGTGAATTGGTGGAGAAAAGCCGCAGAACAGGGGCTCGCTGCCGCACAATATAATCTTGGTCTTGCGTATGCTAATGGAAAAGGTGTCACACAAGATGATGAAGCAGCAGTAAATTGGTATCGCAAAGCAGCAGAACAGGGGGATACTACCGCACAACATAATCTTGCTGTTATGTATGCTGAGGGAAGAGGCGTTGCGCAAGATGATGAAGCAGCGGTGAAATGGTATCGCAAAGCGGCAGAGCAGGGGGCTGCTGACGCACAAAACAATCTTGCTATTATGTATGCTAAAGGAAAAGGCGTCGCACGAGATGATGGGGCAGCGGTGAATTGGTGGAGGAAAGCCGCAGAGCAGGGGAATGCTGCTGCTCAATACCTTCTTGGTCTTGCGTATACTAAGGGAGAAGGCATCACGCAGGATTATGAAGTGGCGGTGAATTGGTTTAATAAAGCTGCGGAGCAGGGGATTGCTGATGCACAAGCCATTCTTGCTGTTATGTATACTAAGGGAGAAAGTGTCGCGCGAGATGATGAAGCAGCAGTGAATTGGTATCGCAAAGCCGCAGAGCAGGGGAATGCTGCTGCACAATACTTTCTTGGTCTTGCGTATACTAAGGGAGAAGGTGTCGCACAAGATGATGAAGTCGCAGTGAATTGGTATCGCAAAGCCGCAGAGCAAGGGGATGCTGACGCACAAACCAATCTTGGTTGGATGTATGATATGGGAAGAGGTGTCGCGCGTGATGAAGAAGTAGCGGTGAAATGGTATCGTAAAGCGGCGGAGCAGGGATATGCTGGGGCACAAACCAAGCTTGGTATTATGTATTCTCTTGGAGAAGGTGTCGCGCAAGATTATAAAGAAGCGGTGGGGTGGTTGAGAAAAGCCGTGGAGCAGGGAAATGCTGATGCACAAGCCATCCTTGATGTTATATATCCTAAAGGACTAGTCGCCACACAAGATTATGTAGCCGCGGTGAATTGGTATCGCAAAGCCGCAGAGCAAGGGGATGCTGACGCACAATTCTCTCTTGGTGTTATGTATGCTAAAGGACGAGGCGTCGCGCAAAATGACGAAACGGCGGTGGATTGGTATCGTAAAGCGGCGGAGCAGGGGGTTGTTGAGGCACAATACAATCTTGGTCTTATGTATGCTAAGGGAGAAGGCGTCGCGCAAGATCATGAAGCAGCGGTGAATTGGTTTAGAAAAGCGGCGGAGCAGGGGCATGCTGATGCACAATATGCTCTTAGTGTTATGCATGCTAAAAGACAAGACGTCACACAAGCTGTTAAAACAACGGAGAAGTGGTATCACAAGCTCATTCAGCGTATCTTCCCTCGGAGATAGGGTTTCTCTATTTCATCTACCCATACGCTACTTTTAATGAAATCTCTGCTAGATATATGACCTATTGATACGCCCTTTTTTATGATTATTACAATGGTTGTGCTTTGTTATGGGCTAATGAGTGATATAAGCACAAAGAATACATTTTATAAGCTGACGTGATGATAAAAGGGGGCGATAACTTTGTGTTCATCGTAGCCATGTCGTAAAATAGAGCGTTAGTGAATTTATTCTAAAATAGCAAAGTGAGGCAATCATGACGACAAAAAAACAATCGTTGTCTGTGGGCGATAAACAGTACGCCTACTACCCTTTATCATCGGTGGTTGATGGTAATCATCTGGCAAAACTGCCATTTTCGATTAAAATTTTGCTCGAAAACTTGCTGCGTACCTGCGACGGTGAATCAGTTACTGAAGATGACGTTCAAGCATTAGCAACCTGGACACCAACCAGCCTGACTGAAAAAGAAATCGCTTTTAGTCCCAGTCGCGTCATTTTGCAGGATTTTACAGGCGTACCTTGTGTGGTCGATTTGGCCGCAATGCGCGATGCGATGGTTGCCTTAGGCGGTGATCCACAGAAAATTAACCCACAAGTGCCGGTTGATCTGGTTATTGACCATTCCGTGATGGTGGATTATTTTGCCAGCGATGATGCAGTCGAGAAAAATGCTGCGATTGAGTTTGAACGCAATAATGAGCGTTATCAGTTTCTGCGTTGGGGGCAAAAAGCGTTTGATAAATTCCGTGTGGTACCACCAGATACTGGTATTGTTCACCAGGTCAACCTCGAGTACCTCGCACAAGTGGTTTTCCAGAATAACGACGGCGACGAAGCGCTTGTCTACCCAGATAGCCTGGTTGGTACCGACTCGCACACTACCATGATCAACGGCCTTGGTGTCCTTGGTTGGGGTGTTGGTGGGATCGAAGCCGAAGCGGCGATGCTTGGCCAACCGATCACCATGCTGGTGCCTGATGTTGTTGGGTTTGAATTAACCGGCAAATTGCAGCCAGGGGTTACCGCGACCGACTTAGTATTAACCGTCACGCAAATGCTGCGTGAACTTGGTGTGGTGGGTAAATTTGTTGAATTTTTCGGCGATGGCCTGGTTGATCTGCCGTTGGCTGACCGTGCAACGATTGCCAACATGGCACCAGAATACGGTGCGACGTGTGGCATCTTCCCAATTGATGAAGAAACGCTGAACTATATGCGTCTTTCTGGTCGTGATGAAGATTTGATTGAGCTAACGCGTGAGTATGCCAAAGCTCAAGGCATGTGGCGTGAGCAAGGCGCACGTCCGCAATACACCACCACCTTAACCTTGGATATGGGGACTGTAGTTCCATCGGTTGCTGGTCCTAAGCGTCCGCAAGACCGTATCGAGCTGACCGAACTGAGCAAGAAAGCTAATGAATTATTGCCCGCAGAGCCTAAATCAGCGCAGGTGACGATGAATGGTGAAACCTTCACCCTTGAAGACGGCGCGGTGGTGATTAACGCGATCACCAGTTGTACCAACACCTCTAACCCATCTGTGATGCTGGCTGCTGGTTTGGTGGCGAAAAAAGCGGTTGAGAATGGTTTGGTTCGTAAGCCGTGGTGTAAAACCTCATTGGCTCCAGGCTCACAAGTGGTGACTGAATATCTCGAGAAAGCTGGGCTGATTCCGTATCTTGAAAAAGTTGGGTTCCATGTGGTCGGCTATGGCTGTACGACCTGTATTGGTAACTCTGGCCCATTACCGGATGAAGTAGGCGATGCGATCGATGAGCATGATCTAACCGTTGCATCCGTGCTTTCAGGTAACCGTAACTTCGAAGGCCGTGTGCATGCTAAAGTGAAAATGAATTTCCTGGCTTCACCACCGCTGGTGGTCGCTTATTCCTTGCTTGGTACGGTCTGTAAAGACATCACCTCAGATGTGATCGGTACCAACGCTGAAGGTAAAGATATTTACTTGAAAGATATCTGGCCAACCTCTGAAGAAGTGCATGAGCAACTTTCAGCGATTGAGCGTGAAATGTATGTCAAAGGCTACGACGATGTCTTCAAAGGCTCTGAAATGTGGCAAAACATCCAGGTCGCTGAATCGAAAAGCTATGACTGGGATGAAAGTTCAACTTACATCAAGAACCCACCATACTTTGAAGGTATGCCGAAACAAGCACCGAGTGAGTTGCCACAAATTAAGGGCGCTCGCGTTCTCGCACGCTTAGGTGATTCAATCACTACCGACCATATCTCTCCTGCTGGCTCGTTCAAACCAGAAACGCCAGCTGGACGGTTTTTGGTTGGACGAGGCGTTGAACCAAAAGACTTTAACTCGTATGGTTCACGTCGTGGTAACGATGATGTGATGGTGCGTGGGACCTTTGGTAACATCCGTCTGCGTAACGAACTCGCCCCAGGCACAGAAGGGGGTTGGACAACCAACTTCTTAAATGGCGAAGTCGAAACCATCTACGATGCGTCTATGGCGTATCAAGAAAACAATATTCCATTGGTTGTGTTGGCCGGTAAAGAATATGGTACTGGCTCTTCACGTGACTGGGCGGCTAAAGGCACCATTTTGCTAGGTGTCCAAGCGGTTATCACTGAGAGCTTTGAACGTATTCACCGCTCGAACTTGGTTGGCATGGGCGTTCTGCCACTGCAATTCCAAGACGGTGAAACGCGCGAAACCTTAGGCTTAAAAGGCGATGAAACTTTCGATTTCGCCGAACTGACTAAGGGCGCAAAAATGCTTGATGTCACCGCAACCTCGCCTGAGGGTGAGGTGAAAAACTTCACCGTGCGTGTACGCATCGATACCCCGAAAGAGTGGGCGTACTACCAACACGGTGGTATCTTGCAATATGTGCTCCGTCAATTAGACAACTAAGCAAGAACCAACATCGTTGGATCAAAAAAGCAGGCTTTCGAGCCTGCTTTTTTATTATCTGCCTTAGTGGCAATGGATCAAAAATGCCTTATAAGATCACGCTCCCCCAAGTAAAGCCTAAGATCACGCTCAGCGTAATGGCCAGCGTTCCCGGGATTAAAAATGGGTGGTTAAAGACTAATTTACCAATTTGGGTTGAGCCAGTATCATCCATTTCCACCGCCGCTAATAAGGTTGGGTAGGTGGGCAAAACAAACAGGGCGCTGACTGCAGCAAATGAAGCGATTGCGGTAAGTGGCTCAACGCCAAGTACTAAAGCGGCTGGGAGTAATGCTTTTGCAGTCGCTGCTTGTGAATACAGCAGCATGCTCGCAAAAAAGAAGGTCACCGCGAGCATCCACGGATAATCATCAAGGATGCGGCTGGCGGTTTCTTTAATGTCCTCTAAGTGGGCGCTGACAAAGGTATCGCCAAGCCAAGCAACACCAAGTACACAAATACATGCGCTCATGCCCGATTTGAATGTTGAGGCATTGAGCACTCGGTTCGGATCAATTTTTGTCGCAAACACGATGAATGTTGCGGCTGCCAGCATAAAGGTCATAATCGCTTCGTTACGTGGCAAGGTTGGGTTTTCAATAATCCCCACCTTATCGCTAATCAAAGTAGCGTAGGTCACAACAACCGCGATGGTGAGAAGAAAAATCAACACAGAACGTTTAGCGCCAGATTTGATATTAATCGCTTGCGCGCCACGTAAGCTGACCTGTCCGTTTTCTAACCGCCGCTGGTATTCTGGATCTTGATCGAGTTCTTTGCCCAGAAAATTAGCAACAACTGCGGTGAGCATACAGGCGAGAAAAGTCGTTGGGATACAGATGGCGAGTAGTTGCAGATAGCCCACACCAAGCGGTTCTAACACCCCGCTGACAAACACGACAGCTGCAGAAATGGGTGAGGCGGTGATGGCAATCTGTGAGGCGACCACTGCAATCGATAACGGGCGCGACGGGCGAATACCTTGTTCTTTAGCCACCTCTGCGATCACCGGAAGGGTTGAAAATGCGGTGTGTCCTGTGCCAGCCAGCAAGGTCATCACATACGTCACAACCGGCGCTAAAAAAGTAATGTGTTTGGGGTTGCGGCGCAAAATCCGTTCGGCAATATGGACTAAATAATCCAAACCGCCGGCGACCTGCATGGCCGCAATCGCAGCGATAACCGACATAATGATGAGAATGACATCAATCGGAATACTGCCAGGGCTCATGCCAAGTAATAAACACAAGACTGCAACACCGAGCCCACCAGCATAACCGATAGCGATAGAGCCAAGTCGTGCGCCAATAAAAATGGCGCCAAGAACGACGATTAATTGCACGATCCACATCATGTGCTCCTTTAGTGTTTCGGTTTAACTTGTGGGTAGACCATGTTTTGTGGCGCGATGATCTCATCGAGCTTATCTTGAGGGAGCATGCCTTCTTCAAGCACGATGTCGTAAACCCTGCGTCCGCTCTCAAGTGCTTTTTGTGCGACATAGGTGGCGTTGTCATAGCCAATATGCGGGTTAAGCGCAGTTACTAAGCCGATATTATTGAGTACTTCTTCACGGCAATGTTCGACATTGAGGCTGATGCCGTCGATGCATTTTTTAGCGAAGGTTTCGCAAATATGGGCGAGCATGGTGATGCCAGTAAAGAGGTTGAAGGTAATCACCGGCTCAAAGACATTGAGCTGTAATTGACCGCCTTCAGCGGCCATGACAATGGCGTGGTCAATGCCCATAATGTGGAATGCTGCCTGATTAACCACTTCTGGGATCACCGGGTTCACTTTCCCCGGCATAATCGAACTCCCTGGCTGCATCTCTGGTAGACGATAGTTCGCCAGACCGGCACGTGGCCCCGAGCTCAACAGACGCAAATCGTTAGCAATTTTTGAGAGCCTGGCAGCGATTAAGCGAATGTTACCGGAAAGTTGCACATAGGTGCTGGTGTCCTGGGTGGCTTGAATGAGATCTTCCGCAGTGTAGTAGGGTTTGTTGGTGAGTAAAGTGAGCGCATCAGCACAAGCCTCGGCATAGCCTGCTGGGGCGTTTAATCCGGTGCCAATCGCAGTTGCGCCCATGTTGATTTCATAGAGTTTGTGGCGGATGTCTTCGAGCCGCACCATCTCTTTTTTCATCGTCGTCGCAAAGGCGTTAAATTCCTGGCCAGCAGTCATTGGCACCGCGTCTTGAAGGTGCGTGCGGCCCATTTTTAAGTGCTCGCCAAATTCTTGGGATTTATGAATAAAGCTATCGCGTAGAATGGTCATCGAACGTAACAGGCGTTCAATATAATTATCAAGCGCGATATGCAGCGCGGTTGGGTAAGCGTCGTTGGTCGACTGCGAGCGGTTAACATGGTTGTTCGGGTGGCAGTATTGATACTCACCTTTATTATGCCCCATGATTTCCAGCGCACGGTTGGCAATAACTTCATTGGCATTCATATTGGTTGAGGTGCCGGCGCCGCCTTGAAACATATCGACGATAAATTCTTCGTGCATTTTCCCGGCAATCAGTTCATCGCACGCCGCACAAATCGCATTCTTGACTGGCTCGTCTAACACGCCAACTTGATGGTTAGCGATCGCTGCGGCTTTTTTAACCGTCGCTAGCGCGCGAATAAAGGTGGAAAAGCGACTCAGGCGAACATCGGTGACTTTGAAGTTCTCAAAAGCTCTAAGCGTTTGAATGCCGTAATAGGCGTGAGAAGGGACTTCACGATAACCGAGGAGATCGTGTTCTTGACGAGTGGGCATGGGTTTCCTCTAGGGTTTTTAGTTTGGGTTAATTTTATCATTTTTACCTATAAAAAGATAAGAGTTGCCCTTATTTAACCGTAGCCAAGCGTTTGGCACCAGTTTGGCGTAATGCACGGTCTGATCTCTGGTATAAAAGCGATGGTCGCGGTACAATGGCGCGTTTTTACAAATATTTACTTGGCGTGTGGTAAGCGTCAACACTGAATTAAGGAGCGATTATGGTCGATATTACCCTTCCCGATGGCAGCGTTAAATCATTCGATGGCGCAACCACGGGCGCTGACGTGGCGGCCTCAATTGGCGCAGGCTTGGCTAAAGCGGCGCTGGCCGTGCGTGTGAATGATCATTTGCAGGATTTAAGCGACCCAATCGCAGAAGATGCGCGGGTGGCGATTATTACCGCACGCGATGAAGAAGGGTTAGAAATTATCCGCCACTCCACCGCGCATTTATTAGGCCATGCGCTCAAGCAGTTGTGGCCAGATGCGAAAATGGTGATTGGTCCGGTGATCGAAAATGGCTTCTATTATGACATTGCCGCGGAACATCGCTTCAATCCAGAAGACTTGCAAGCCTTAGAGGCGCGTATGCAAGAGCTGGCAAAAACCGGTTATGAGGTTGAAAAGGTGTGGACACCAGTTGCTAAGGCGCGTGAAACTTTTGCCGCGCGAGGTGAAGACTATAAAATTCGCTTGATCGATGATTTTGACGACGCTGTGCGCGAGGTTGGCCTCTATCATCATCAGGAATACCTCGATATGTGTCGCGGGCCGCATGTACCGAATATGGGCCACATCAAAGCGTTCAAACTGACCAAGTTGGCGGGTTCTTATTGGCGAGGCGATGCCAGTGGCGAACCGTTACAGCGGATTTATGGCGTAGGTTTTCGCGATAAGAAAGCACTCAACGCCTACCTTGAACAGCTCGCAGAAGCAGAAAAACGCGATCACCGTAAGATCGGCAAACAGCAAGGCCTGTTTCATTTCCAGGAAGAAGCGCCGGGGATGGTATTTTGGCATGCTCACGGTTGGACGATTTACCGTGAAATCGAAAACTATATGCGCACCAAATTGCAAAAATACGGCTATCAAGAGGTGATGGCGCCGCAGATTTTGGACCGCAGTTTGTGGGAAAAATCGGGGCACTGGGATAAGTTCGGCGGCAATATGTTTACCTGCTGCATCGATGAACATGACTATGCGGTCAAGCCAATGAACTGCCCAGGGCATGTGCAGATCTTTAATCAAGGCTTGCGCAGCTACCGTGAGCTGCCGATCCGTATGGCAGAATTTGGCATTTGTCACCGCAATGAACCTTCCGGTACGCTGCACGGCCTGATGCGTGTGCGACGCTTTGTGCAAGATGATGGGCATATTTTCTGTACCCAAGCGCAAATTAAAAGTGAGATCGAGGCGTGCTGCAAGATGGTCTACGAAGTCTATCAGGACTTCGGTTTTGAACACATTGAGCTCGCCTTATCAACCCGCCCTGAACAGCGTGTGGGTTCAGATGAAATCTGGGATAAAGCGGAGGCAGATTTGGAAGCCGCGCTTAAAGCGCAAGGCCTGGAGTATGTCATCCAGCCTGGCGAAGGCGCATTTTATGGGCCGAAAATTGAATTTACCCTCAAAGACAGTATTGGACGTCGTTGGCAGTGTGGTACGGTGCAATTAGATTTCTCAATGCCGGGTCGCTTAGGTGCGCAATATATTGATGAGCATGGTGAGAAACAAACGCCAGTGATGATTCACCGCGCGGTACTCGGTTCGCTCGAGCGCTTTATCGGGATTTTGATTGAGCAATATGCAGGCTGGATGCCGCTGTGGCTCTCGCCGGTTCAAGCGGTGGTGATGCCGATTACCGATGCGCAGTCTGATTATGTCGAAAAAGTGTGCGACAAATTAAGCGAAGCCGGGCTGCGGGTGGAAAAAGATTTGCGTAATGAGAAAATTAGCTATAAAATCCGCGAGCACACTTTGGCACGCGTGCCGTATTTATTGGTGGCCGGTGATCGAGAAAAGAGCGCTGGCAACCTCGCAGTGCGCACACGTGACGGACGTGATCTTGGCGCTATAGATATGGACGCCTTGATTGAGCTTATGCGTGACAAGATTGATACGAAAGCACAGGAGATTTAGCAATAGCTAAGCAACAAGAAACTCGGGTGAATGAAGACATCACCGATAAAGAAATTCGTTTGATTGATGCCGACGGCGAACAACGCGGCGTGGTGTCAATTGATGAAGCTTTGGAAGCTGCTTATGAGCAGAATATGGACTTGGTGGAAGTGGCAGCGAATGCTAAGCCACCGGTTTGCCGAATCATGGATTACGGTAAATTCCGCTTTGAACAGCAGAAAAAGCAACAGGAAGCGCGCAAAAACCAGAAGCGCATCCAAGTAAAAGAGGTGAAATTCCGTCCTGGCACGGATGAGGGAGACTACCAGGTCAAACTACGCAACCTGACCCGTTTCCTCAATGATGGTGATAAAGCTAAAGTCACGGTTCGCTTTCGCGGCCGCGAAATGGCTCACCAGAACCTCGGACGCGACTTACTCAACCGCATCGAAGCCGATTTGGCTGAAGTGGGCACGGTAGAGCAAAAAGCCGGTATGGAAGGCCGTCAAATGACGATGGTCATGGCACCGGTTAAAAAATAAGTCGCAAATATAAGCGCCGGGTGAGCACGCAAGTAATTGCGTGTTTTGGCGTTTTTAAAGGACTGACCCAGTGGGTTAGAAAAATAAGGCTAAAAACACAATGCGGAGTTATTTAATATGCCTAAAATGAAAACACACCGAGGCGCAGCAAAGCGCTTCAAAAAAACCAAGACAGGTTACAAACGCGGACACTCACACCTGCGTCATATCCTGACCAAGAAACCAACCAAACGTAAGCGCGATTTACGCGGTACAACGATGGTTCACGACAGCGACGTTAAAGCTGTCAAGCAAATGATTGGTTAAGGAGTAAACTATGGCACGAGTAAAAAGAGGCGTCACAGCACGCGCCCGTCATAAAAAAGTATTGAAAGCAGCAAAAGGCTACTACAACGCGCGCCGTAAGGTTTATCGCGTTGCTAAGCAGTCTGTGATCAAAGCAGGACAGTATGCTTATCGCGACCGTCGCAACAAAAAGCGTCAGTTCCGTCAGCTATGGATCATCCGTATCAACGCGGGTGCACGCCAGCATGGATTGTCTTATAGCCGCTTTATCAATGGCTTGAAAAAAGCTGGTATCGCGATTGACCGTAAGGTTTTAGCGGAATTAGCCGTTTACGATAAAGCCGTTTTTGAGGCCTTAGCAGAAAAAGCTAAAGCAGCCTTATAAGCGCTATATTGAAGCCTAAAGCGCCCGGTTCTGCCGGGCGTTTTTTTTTATGCCTTAGCAAAGCACCGCGTCTAATACACCGCGCAGTGCGTTACAGATAACCATGCGCTCAGCGCGCGCTAAATCCGCACGGGTAAGGTGTGATTCATAGACGCGTTCTGTGTTGAGATAGCGCTGAGGGTTGGCAAGGATGACGCCGCGCATTACCCCAGGCAAGATATCAAGGGCAAGATCAGGGGTATGCCAGCGTCCATCAAGTAATAAAAATACACTGCTGCGCCCACCTTCGAGCAAGATACCTGCTTCATTGAACACCAAGCCATCAAACGCACCATGAGCCGCTGCCTGCTGCCAGGCGCGATCATAGACTGCGCGCTGTGAGGTTTTATAACGACGCAACGGATCGCGCCTGCTAAGCGTTTCCTCGTGAACGACTACGCCTACCTTGGTAGGTATACCAGCGTACTCATGCGCACGCACTTCTGTCGATCCATCTTGCGCGAGACTGATTTTGATCCGGTAGTCGCTTTGATTGAGGTTAGCCAAACAATTTTCTAACGCCTGGGTGACGCTGCGTGCATCAAAGCGAAAACCAAGCTCGTGTGCGCTGCGACTCAGGCGTGCTAAATGCTCAGGCAAGAGGGCAATTTGGCGCTCTGTAGCATACAGGGTTTCAAAGAGGGTGAATGGTTGTGGTGGATGCTGCAGGAAGGCAATTTTCCAGTGGCACTCCTGGTATTCATCGTGCGCGGTGCTATCGATGGTGATACCGCTGCCGACCCCGATTCGCCCGCCATGTTCGCTTAGTTCTGCGCTACGGATCGCGATGTTAAAGCAGCTACTGCCATCAGGGTCTATATAGCCGATACTGCCGGTATACAGCCCGCGAGGAGTCCCTTCAAGCTGATCAATGAGTTGCATCGCCATGGCTTTAGGTGCCCCAGTAATCGAGCCACAAGGAAATAGGGCGCGAATAATGGCAGCAGCAGAGGTGTTCTCTTGCAGATCAGCGTGAACTTCGCTAGTCATTTGCCACACTTTACCATGGGCTTTTACCGCAAAAGGATTGACGACGTGGACGCTAAACGGTTTCGCTATTTTGCTGACATCGTTGCGCAGTAAATCAACGATCATTAAGTTTTCGGCGCGGTTCTTTTCATCTTTGGCTAAAGCAGCAGCGCGTGCGTCGTCTTGTCCGTCACCAACAATCGGTGCGGTACCTTTCATCGGTTCACTGACTAGATGTTGGTTCTCTACACTAAAAAAGCGCTCTGGGGATAATGAGAGCGTCCAATGATCCTCACCATGATAAATGAGCGCGGCATACGGTGCTGGTTGTGCGCGACGCAGCGCGCGATAAAGCGCTATTGGGTGTCCGTAGTAGGCAAACTCACACTGGGTCGTGAAATTGATTTGATAGGCATCCCCTGCACGAATGTGTTCATGAATTTGTGCAATGGCCTGATGATAGGCGGCCTCGCTAATCGTTAAATTTGGCGCGATAATGCCGGCAGGTGCATCATCAATCTGTTGCCTGGCGAGCAACGCAGCGACATCATCAATCTCGCTGCGTTGCGCGTACCACGCGCAGGTCATGGCCGCGTTTTGATCGCTGATTCCCATTAGGTCACGACCAAACTCATAGGGTAGGGAGAGTACATTGTGATGACCTTTTGCCCAGCCGTCAGCCAAGCAATCATCCAAACGATCGAGTTCGCTGGCGTGCAAATAATCTATGGAACGTAGGTCTTGATAGAGGCGACCACGGTTGGTATCGGCGCTGTCGAGTAGGACAAAAGGGGCAAGAGTCATTGATCTGAGGGTGTTCCGGTTAGGGAGAGAATGCCAATGAGGCCAAATGCGGCGGTTACCATCAGCATGATTAAGAATGCGCTCAAGCCATAGTGTTGATACACCAAGCCTGGAATGAATGAGCCGTACACGCCACCCGCATAGTAAAATGCGGTGTAAAAGGCGTTAGTTAGCCCTTTATCGTAGCGGCTGTGTTTGTTGACTTCGGCGATAGCAACGGTATGTAGTAAAAAAAGCGCGGCGCAGAATAAGAACAACACGATAAAGGTTAAGGTGATATTTTTTAACCACAACACACCGATGGACAGAGTAAAGAGGATAATCGCGTTGGCGAGACTTTGCCGCACGCCAAAATGGCGTACAATGCGCTCGGCAAAAACGGCAACAATCGCGCCAGTAATATAGCCGCTGTACATCAAACCTGCGGTCAGAGAACTCGAATCTGGGAAAGCTTTTTTAAGGATAAACGGTAGGTAATTCAACAGGCCTACAAAGCAGGAAAAGACCGCGAATATCACCAGATAATAGGTTAATACGCTGCGTTGTTTGAGCAGGTTGATTAAATCGCTGAGGTGCGGCCGCTGGTAAGAGCTGCTGCTTTGATCAATGGTGGGTTTAGGCAGCATAAAAGCGATGGCAATCAAAAGGGCGGCAATAAGCCAGGGTAATACTTGCCAATAAAAATAGGTGTCGAATAAACCAGCGAAAAAGCGTCCTAAAAAGCCACCAATGATGGTAAAGGCGACATACAGCGAGAGTGTTTTTTGTACCCGTGGGTTATTGTGTAAGAGCAGGCTGATGATCGCGGTGATGACAATCGGGATTAGTGCGCCTTGTATAAAGCGCACGCCGAGTAACCAATGAAAACCGTGGATACTGGCAAAAGCGATATTGCTAAGCCCTAAACCGATTAGAGCAAAGCGCAGCAGATGTGCAGGGTGCATACCGCCAAGCAGATAACCATAAAAAATCGGGGCAATCGCTAGAGGTGCTAGGGCAACGGTGGTGAGCGCACCACCTTGAGCTGTGCTGCGACCATAAAGCTCGGCAAGCTGTGGCTGCAAAGGCTGCGGGATGTAGAGCGTGATAAACGTCAGTACGGTAGCGCTAAGCAGCAACACCAAACGTTGCATAAAACCCTCGGGGCAAAAAGATTATGATAAATCTTATTGGCGTATTTGGCTATGTTAGAGGCGCACCAACACACGGCCAAATCGATGCTTTGACCACTGCGCGCAATACTCGATCACCTCGTTAAGCTCGATTTCACCATGTGGTAATTGATCGATCTCTTCAGCGCTAAATTGCTCAGCCAGCAACGCCCATATGCGTTCGCGGCGTGCACGTGGACAATTGCTCGAGCTGATGCCAGTAAGGGTTACCCCGCGCAGGATAAATGGCATCACTGTCATCTCAAGCTTGGGTGAAAAAGCCATGCCAATACTGGCCACACAGCCGAAGGATTGAGTTTGTGCCAAAAGGTTTGCGAGCACATCGCCACCAAGCTGATCGATCGCCCCAGCAAAATGCATCTTATCGAGTGCACGTGGTTTGGTGGTTAAGGTTTCGCTGTCGTACACTTCATCGGCGCCATCTTTAATCAGTTTGTCTCGGTGATCATCAGGACTGCGCACAAAAGCACACGTTTGAAAGCCGAGCCGAGATAAGAGTTTTACTGCCCATAGGCCGACACCACCGTTAGCACCGGTCACGGCAATGACACCATCTTTTGGGGTGATGCCGTGTTCGATGAGGGCATCGACCGCCATCGCGGCGGAAAATCCAGCGGTGCCTAACAGCATTGCTGTTTTGCTTGTCCAGCCTTCTGGGAGTGGAATCACCCATTCCTGCGGCACACACACCCACTCGGCAAATCCGCCATCGTGGGCTTCGCCTAAGCCACAGCCGGTAATCAAGACGTTATCGCCTGCCTGATATGGGCTACTGTCTTGTGCAACGACACCAGCAGCATCAATCCCCGCAGTCATCGGAAAATTACGCATGATTTTGCCTGCGCCAGTGACCGCGAGCATGTCTTTATAGTTGATCGATGAATAGGCAACTTGAACAAGTACTTCACCTTCACCGGCCTCTGGTTGGGGCAGGTCGCTAACCTGACTATCGGCTTGTGGAAAACCGTGAACGCGAATAGCTTTCATAACATGATCCTCTTAAATTCGATGGGTATTCGGCCATTTCTTGCAACATGGTGACCGCTATGCCTAGCGCACAACATCCTAAGTGTTGAGTATTATTAGCTATAATAGACTATAAATCATTTTAAGAAAATAACGCGCTGATGGGTCCTGGGATTCTTGCCACACGATTGCTTTGTGCGTCGATCATACACCATTGGCTTTGCGCTTCTAAGAGCAGGGTGTCGCCACGTGTGATACGGTAATGTCGCAGGCACAGAGCACCATGACACTCACTCACCCAGGTCTCACAAATCAACTGCTCATCAACAAAAGCAGGCTTTAGATAATCAATTTCATGGCGCTTGGCCACCCATAGATAACGTGCGCGTTGTATCTCTTCGGTAATATGCGTCCAATGCGCGATCGCGGCGTCTTGCATCCAGCTCACATAACGCGCGTTGTTAACATGCCCCATGACATCAATCGCGTCATTGCGCACTTTAATCGCATATCGATAGGTGTTAGCCATCAGCGCACACCTCGCTTAGCCATTGATGATAATCAGGAGAAAGGGCATCAAGCTGCCACATCACCACCTCAGGACAATCATAGGGATGATGGGTGTTGATTAGCGCTTCGATTGCTGGGTAATGGCAAGCGAGCGTTTTGATGCTCAGGCGGATTTCTTGATCGCGACAGAGCTTATCTTGCCAGCTGTAGTGGCTGTGAACGCTTTCTTGCTGGATACACGCTGCCAGTTGTTGGTTTAATAAGGCAGCAATAAGCGCATCAGCTTGCGATTGATCAGCGAGGGTGGTTTGTATGATGCAAGCTGCGTGTAAAGACGTCATCTGATAGTCTCCTTCAATGATGGTTGTATCCATATTAGCGTGAAGCCGTATGCTCCATCAAACTAAGGCCTAAGCTGACCATAACTGTCAGTCATTTCATCAGCCATTACTGAACTGACTTTTTGCGGCAGTGGCGTCCTTTCTTGCTGATTTGTTAACGAATTTTTGAGAATAGAGAGATTGTTTAGCGGTATTTTTGACTATTGGTGACGCACTTGATCAATAACGTAAAAAAATTAATAGAATTAATCGGCTTAATTGGTGAGTCTAAAAATCTTAGTCATTGAAAACATTAAATTAATTATTTACAGGTATGAATATAGCAATAAAATCAGCGGATTTAAGTACCGATGATGTAAGAAGTGTCGAGTGATCGACGACGTGTTACCGCTTATCTGCAAGCTTCATTGATAAGAGTAGTCAGCAGAAGCGAGTAGCGATGCTAATATTGAAGTGCCAGATGTCTACTGGCGATGTGGTGCGAAATTCATAGAACCTAATCGTTCTATTTAACAGCCCTCTTGAGGCGAGCCGGATGTGATAGACAGCATCCGGTATTTTTTTGCCTAGAGATTGGTTTCCTGTAAATAAGCATGCACAGCCTCAGTGTTACCACGGTAGAGTACGCGTGCACTTTTTTGCTCGAGCTGATGGGCATACATCGGATCATAATACTCACGTAACAAGGCTTCTATCCAAGTGTGGTGCTGCTCTGGGTTGCCGCGTCGGTGAGCGATTAGCGCGCTTTCAAGGGTTTTGGCTAATTGTTGGTAGCGCAGGCCGCCGAGACGCTTGCGCAAATTAGCTAAAGACTGACGCAAATCGTCACTAAAAGCGTCAAATCCCGCTTCCTCACCCAGATGGGTCTGCCAGAGGTTGAGTTTATCGAGGATGTAATGGGTAAAACTATGCGCCACGCGGCTCGCTAAATCGGCCTCGACTAACACAATTGGCGCACGTTGCATGGTAGCACGCAGATCTGGTGGTACAGCGCAGCGGCCAATAAGGTGGCTCTCGTCTTCGAGTAATAATGGCTGATTTGGATAGTGATACTGCGCCTTGATTAAAGCGCAGGCGAGGCGATTTTCAAAATTGAGCTGCGTGGGTTGCCCGTCAGGATGTTTGCCAAAGGCACTGCCACGATGGTTAGCCAAGCCTTCTAAATCCAGCCATTTGGTCTGTTTTTTCAATAGGTCAGTTTTCCCGCTACCGGTGTAACCAGCAAGAATAATCATTGGCGTGTCGCGTAATATTGCCGTTTGCTGCTCAAGCAAAAACTGGCGCAGCGCTTTATAACCCCCGCAAATGCGTGGATAAGAGATGCCTGCTTCAGCAAGCCAGCTTTGCACAATTTGACTACGCAGTCCGCCGCGCCAGCAATAGAGATAGCCTTGAGGGTGGGTATGCGCAAAATTGAGCCAGGCTTCAATACGTGTTGTTTTGCGCGTACCGCTGACTAATTGATGCCCTAAAGCAATGGCAGCGTGTTGTCCGTATTTTTTATAGCAGGTACCCACTTGCGCACGCTCATTATCATCCATTAGCGGCAGGTTAGTGCTCATCGGCAAAGCACCTTTAGAGAACTCAGCCGGCGCACGGGTGTCGATTAATGGGATGTCGTTGAGGATCAGGCGCTGGTAATCCGCTTTATCGGCGTCTATCATGACATGACCGCGATACGATAATCCTCACGTGGCGTTACCAGTTCACCTATCGGTTTATCATAAAGACCTGCTGCGTGTAGTTGCGCTGCAACGTGTTCAGCGTGTTCAGGGTCAACAGCGATTAACAACCCACCACTGGTTTGCGGATCACAATAGAGTGCGCGTTGGCTATCATCAAGCGGGGTAATGTGCTGGCCATAGGCGGCGAAATTCCGTGTCGTCCCACCAGGAATACAACCTTGAGCGAGATAGTCACGCACCGTATCGAGGATTGGAATCGCTGATTCATGTAACTCAGCGTTGACGTTACTGCCCTGACAAAGCTCAAGTAAATGACCGAGCAGGCCAAAGCCGGTGACGTCGGTCATAGCGCGTACACCTTCTAAGGCGGCGATTTCAGCACCAATATCATTGAGACGACACATGCTGTCACGCGCTATATGGGCGTGTGCTGCAGCGAGTTTGCCTTGCTTTTGTGCAGTACTCAAAATGCCGACGCCTAACGGCTTGCTTAAAAACAGCTTGCAACCAACTCGTGCGGTAGTGTTTTGTTGTAGGTGCGCTTTATCAACCAAACCAGTCACCGCCAAGCCAAAAATAGGTTCGGGTGCGTCAATGCTGTGGCCACCAGCAAGGGTTATGCCGGCATCAGCGCAGACTTGTCGTCCACCATCGATCACTTGTTGCGCGACTTCTGGGCTGAGGGTGTTAATTGGCCATCCTAAAATAGCAATCGCCATCAGTGGTCGACCACCCATTGCATAAATATCACTGATCGCATTGGTGGCAGCGATCCGCCCAAAATCAAACGGATCATCGACAATTGGCATGAAAAAATCGGTGGTGCTGAGGATGACCTGTCCGTTGCCTAAATCATAGGCTGCCGCGTCGTCTTTGCTGGCGTGTCCCACCAGTAAATTCGGGTCTTGCGGCAGATTTAGCGACGAAGTAAGGATGGTTTCGAGGATCTGTGGGGCAATTTTGCAGCCGCAGCCTGCGCCGTGGCTGTATTGCGTCAGACGAATATCGGTGTCCATCATTGCGCATCCTATGGGTGGGTTTTGTGGTGCAGCGCCCACAATAGATCAGGTTGTCCTGCGGCGTACAGCGTTTCTTGCTGGCTAAGGAGTTCCAGCGCTTCGTCGAGGTCGTGCGCTGCCGCGATTTTTGCGGGCGCAGTGATGGCAAGCAGGCGAGTTTCGCGGTCTTGAGCTGAGGTGGGCGTGAGACCGCTCAGGTGTGCGTGCAGGCGGTTTTTTTCGCTCAACATGGCGGTAAAATTCAGCGCTGCCGCATCGTGAAACAACTGGCGGTGTGCTTCGGCCTGGCGCATGATGTTCGGTGTGCGCCATTCTTCAGGGGTGAGGAGTAACCCGTGTCGTTCAAGCCAGGTGCCAATGTGTGTATTGCCGCTGTGGCGGGTGAGCAGCGGTGACAAGCACAGTCCGGCGAGTACGGGCGAAAGCCAGATAATTTGATTCGGCGCAAGTGCGACGAGGACGAGCAGCGGCAACCAGCCGGAAAATAAATGCAGACGCGAACGCTGCAATGCGTCACGCCATGGTAATACTGCGGCGTTGCGGCTTTGTGTGGCCCAGCCGGAGTCGCGTCCAAAGAGAATATCGAAGACATGGTGGGTTTGCATCAGCATCATTAATGGCGCGTACAATGCGGAAATCAGCAGTTCGGTGATAAAACTCATGCTTACTGCCCATGCGCCACCAAAGCGTCGACGTCGATGACGGTTGAACAAGGTGGTGCATAAGCCGATAAATTTGGGGAGCAGCAATAAGCCCATTGCGGCGAAAAAAGCAGACGCATGCGTTGGGCATCAAAGGTTGGCCAATTCGGGAAAAGCTGGTAATGGTCGCCGAAATATTGTGGGGTGACAAGCAGGGTTTGCGCGGTAATTAACCCGCCGACTAAGAGCATTGCCAGCCAGATAGGGCTCATCAAATAGCTGAGTATGCCGATGAGAAAATGCATTCGGTTCGGCCAGCGCAGGCCCTTTGCACCAATGACGCCGAGATGCTGCAAATTACCCTGCGCCCAGCGGCGCTCACGTCCGGCAAGGTCGCCAAGCGTGGGTGGAAGGCCTTCGTAGCTGCCGCTTAAGTCCGCGTCCATGCGAACCCCCCATCCGGCGCGACGCATCAATGCGGCTTCGACAAAATCGTGACTCATGATGTGTCCGCCGATTGGGCTGCGGCCACGTAATGTGGGTAAAGCACAGCTTTGCGCAAAGGCGCGCGTTCGTATGATGGCGTTATGTCCCCAATAATTGCCGTCTTCACCCTGCCAGGCATCAACGCCACGCGCCACCACCGGACCATAAAGTGCGCCGGCGAATTGGATGGTGCGTGCGAGTAAAGATTGTGCGCCGGTAAGTCTGGGCATGGTTTGCAGTAAGCCGAGCTCAGGGTCGGCATCCATGCGCGCGACCAAGGCGTTGATTGTCGCGGCGTCCATTAAACTATCGGCGTCGAGCATCACCATATAATCGTAGCGTGCGCCCCAGCGTGAAACAAAATCGGCGACATTGCCCACTTTGCGTGCGGTATTCTTGACCCGGCGGCGATACCATACCGGCAATGGTGAATGGCGGCGCAGCACATCAAATGCCGCGGTTTCCGTGCTCCATGCATCGGGATTCTGCGTATCGGAAATAATGAACAGTTCGCAACGTGTAGCCAGCGGTGTGCTGGCGAGTTGTTCGGCCATGGCGAGGAGTGCGGCGCCGGTCATGGAGGGGTCTTCACCATAAACCGGCATCACCAGCACCAAACGGCTGCGATTTTCGCCGCTGCGTGGTGCAATGTGGCGCGAGGTGGAAAACCATCCCGCCAGTGCCGTGGTGGTGGAAAAGGCGATCCAATAAAAAGTGAGCGAGAACAGAGCGAGCAAAGCGTATTGTAAGGCGTTCGCGTTGTGCCCAAAGGCGGCATAAAGCTGCCAACTGCCGAGCGAACCAATTATCAACGCACCAACGAAGGCGACAACGCGGGCGCAGCGGGTGCGAGTGCTGCTGCGCAGTGCCCTGCGGGCCGGCGCCTCGCGCAAAGATTGCACCGGCATCGGCAAAGGCGCCGACGGTGGGACAGCACTTAGCGTTTGATCCATCGATACAGCCAGTGTTCGGCGATTTGTTCGTTGCCCGCATTGATGCTCAGGGACAATTCGGCCGGCTCTGTTGCCGTGGGGCGGAATTCAAAGCTGGCACGCAGCTTGCCATTGCCTTCCGGTGTGGTCAAATGTGCGGCGATAATTTCGCCTGTCGAGGCGCGAACATCAAGCTTGAGGGCGTTTGGATCCAGCCACGATTGTGCGTGGCTGGGGATGAAATCGACCGTAAAGCTGTATTGATCGCTGTGATTGACTGAACGACCCGAACGCGTGCCAGCAATGCGTGCGCGGCGTGAGAACGGGGAACCTTCCGCCGACCAAATGAGGTCATAGGCGAAATCATAGCGTTTGCCGGCCTGTAGCGCTGCTTTGGGTCTCCAAAAAGCGACGATATTGTCGTTGAATTCATTATTCACCGGAATTTCCACGAGCGATACCGCGCCATCGCCCCAACCGCCCCGTGGGACAATCCATGCCGAAGGACGCGCTTCATAGCGCGCTTCGCCGTCCTCATAATCGGTAAAAGCGCGGCTACGCTGAATCAGTCCGAAACCTTTGGGATTGAGGTCCTGAAAAGCGGAAAATTGCAGACGCGGCGGGTTGGTAAGCGGGCGCCACAAGCGCACATCGGCGCCGGTCAACATCGCTAATCCTTCGCTGTCGTGCACTGCATTGCGATAGTCGTCGATGTGCGCGCGCTGCGCCGGAGAGAAATAATACATTGAGGTCAGTGGCGCGATGCCAAAATCTTCCAAGGCTTGCCGTGCAAATAGACTGGCCTGGACGACGAATACCGTTTCCGCTCCCGGGGTGATGTCAAAGGCATAGGCACCGGTCAATGAGGTGCTTTCCAGTAGTGCTTCAACGCGAATGGTCCGTGCCCCCGGCATGGGTTGATGAATCCAAAAGCGGGTGAAGCGCGGAAATTCCTCGCCCTTGGGACTGCCGGTGCCAATCGCCAGACCGCGCGCGGATAAACCGTAAAGTGTGTCGCGCGCTACTGCGCGGAAATAACTTGCGCCTTGGAAAATGGCGATTTCGTCGCTGACCTCCGCTGTGTTAATCGGATAGCGAATGCGAAAACCGGACCAGGTAAGTTTGGCCGCGTCTTCATCGCTGATTTGCGCCTGTTCGGGGCTAAACAGGTTATCGGCAAAATCGAGCGCCTGAGGGTCAAACGGCAATAGTTCAGCCTGACCATTGCGTACTAAATAAATCAAGATACGGCTTTTGTACAACAATCCTGGTGGCAAGAGATCAACGGCGAAATCGCTGCCGCTGTCGGCAAGCGGATTGTACTCGCGGCGAAAGCGAATGCCGCGATATTGATCGTAGCTCAAATCGCTGAATACGCCGGTTAAATCGAGCTGTTCCGGCGCATCAGCGCGCGTGGCGCGTTGTTTGGCAAGTTCAACAACTTGCGCAAAGCTGTGCTTGCTATCAGCTTCATCATCGGCACGTGCTGCGCCAACGCCGAGAAAAAGGCACATCACGCACACCAAGGACAAATACCGCACGATCATCTATCGAGAACCTATAAAATTTTTGAGTGAAAAATTATAGCATAGTGTTTTATTGCTGATATATAGCGGCTTTTGGCTATTTCCATTAAAAATGGGTAGTTGTTTGCCGCTGTGTTTCATAAAAAGTATAAAAAATAAATATATTAAAAATAAGCGATTAAAAAATAATTTGGCAAAGGTGGTGGTTGTTGATTACGGTATCTATAATGAAGGCGATCACTAATCGGGGGATCGATGAATCTGGTTCTGGCATCGCAATCACCAAGGCGGCGTGATCTGTTGACGATGCTTGGCGTGTCATTTACCCAGTGCGCGGCTGAGGTTGATGAGACAGTCGCGCAAGGCGTATCGCTTGAAGACAGTGTTCGCCAACTGGCTGAGCGTAAAGCGTCCGCAGTCGCTGGGCGTTATTCTCAAGATCAGATCATTTTAGCAGCTGATACACTGGTTGGTTTAGATGACCGCTTATTCGGCAAACCCGCTGATGATGCTGAGGCGCTATCGATGTTACGCTCTTTAGCCGGGCGTACCCATCGTGTGGCGACAGGATTCTGCCTGCGTCGTGGTGATGAAGTCTATCGTGAGGTAGTGTGTACACAGGTCACGATGATGCCGGCCGATGAGGCGTTATTTGCAGCGTATATAGCCAGCGGTGAACCGTTTGGTAAAGCCGGTGCTTATGCCGTGCAAGGGCGCGGCGCAGCGTTGATCGAAGCGATCAATGGAGATTTTTTCAATGTGGTAGGGCTACCGGTTCATGCACTGGTAAGACGCCTACGGCAGATGGATGAGATGATTTTTTTACAGGCTTTTTCGAGGCAACTTTATGGAGACGTTCAATACCGAAATTCTGATTAACCATACCCCTTACGAAACCCGTGTCGCGATTGTTGAAGATGGCATTTTGCAAGATGTAATGGTTGAGCGCGAACGCCGACGGGGCATCGTTGGCAATATCTATAAAGGCAAAGTGCAGCGGGTTTTGCCAGGGATGGACGCAGCATTTATTGATATTGGCTTAGAGCGCACGGGTTTTTTGCACCTCAAAAATATAGGACGCAAAGATGAGGATGCACCACAGCGTATTAGCGATGTGTTGCGTGAAGGGCAAACGCTGCTCGTGCAAGTGCTGAAAGATCCGATTGGCAGCAAAGGCGCGCGCTTGAGTACGGAAATTTCCATTCCTTCGCGGTTTCTGGTTTTCTTGCCTAACGCCGATGATATCGGGGTGTCGATTAAAATTGCTTCCGAGGCGCAGCGGCAATCGTTGCGCGATTTAATGGTCGGCTTTCATCGTGGGCATCAAGGCGGGTTTATCGTGCGCACCGCGATTGAATCGGCTGATATGTGGGCGATGCGCGCCGATATGCAATACCTTCAGCGGGTGTGGGAGGCGATTTTACAGGCGCAGCAGCAAGCTAAACCCGGCACGCTGATTTATCGCGACCTGCCGCTGTATCTGAAAGTGCTGCGTGATTATGTCTCACCGCAGGTTTCGCGAGTGGCGATTGATGATCATGATGCGTATCAGGAGATGTCGCGTTTTGTCGAAAATTTCCTGTTTGAAATGTCGGATCGCCTGCTGCATTACCGAGGCGAGAAAACGCTTTTTGCCCGCTTTGGGATTGACGATGAAATTGAACTCTCGCTTAAACGCCATGTGCCGTTGAAATCCGGTGGCCATTTGATTATTGATCAGACTGAAGCGATGACCACGATTGATGTCAATACTGGCGGTTATGTGGGTAAATTATCACAAGACGACACGATTTATCGTACCAACCTTGAGGCAGCACATGCCATTGCTCGTCAGCTGCGCCTGCGCAACCTTGGGGGGATCATCATGCTCGATTTTATCGATATGGTGAACGCTGAGCATCAACAAGGGGTGATGGAAGCATTGATCTTGGCGCTCGGTGGCGATAAAAATAAATATACCATCAGCCCGATTTCCCCCTTAGGAATCATTGAGATGACGCGTAAACGTACGCGTGAAAGCCTGCGCCAGGTGATGTGTGAAACCTGCCCATCGTGCGAAGGGCGAGGGTATGTAAAAAGCACAGAAACCATCGTTTATGAATTATTTCGTGAATTGATGCGCGAAGCCCGTGAATTCAATCCAAAAATGCTCAGTGTGATTGGTTCACCTGAGCTGATTGATTTTATTCGTGAGGAAGAATCATTGAGCTTTTCTGACTTGCAAGCATTATTGAAAACGCCTATTCGCCTGCAAAGTGATACCAGCTATCATCACGGGCTTTATGAGATCGCGCTATCGTAGCGCGATCTCACAGTGATTACTCTTTCGGTGCGTCAGGCTGGTTTTCGGGGTGTGCGGCAATAAACTCAGGAAGCTCGTTGCAAGCCGCGTCTAAAGCGAGCAACTGCGGATAATCGTCAGAGGGCAGTTAAAGCGGCGCGCGTTATACATTTGCGGGATGATAAAAGCCTCAAGGTAGCCGGGCTCGCGACCAAGAGAAAACGTCATGCCGCGCAATACATTACCAATTTGCGCCTCAAGGGCCGTGAATCCTTCAGCAATCCAATGCTGATACCATGCGGTCTTCTGTTCGTCACTAATCCCGAACTCACTGGTTAAATACGTCAGCACTTTGAGATTATCCAATGGATGAATCTCGCAGGCGATGATTTGTGCCAGTGCACGCACATGCGCCTGCTTTGCAGGGTCTTCAGGCAGTAGTGCCGGCTCAGGGTGGCGCAGCTCAAGGTAATCGATGATCGCTTGTGACTGGCTGAATACACCGTGTTCATCTTGATAAACCGGGATCAAACCTTGGGGATTGATTTCGCGGAAGTGTTTTTGATGTTGTTCACCGCCACCACGCACTAAATGTACCGTTTGATAATGGTAGTCTATGCCTTTGAGCGCAAGTGCGATGCGTACCCGATACGATGCGCTCGATCGCCAATAGCCATAAAGTGCTGGACTCATGAAGCCCCCGGATATTTGCTGACTTTTTGGTCAATCGCGCCAAAAATACTCTCGCCTTCTTTGTTAAACATCTCAATACGTACGGTATCGCCAAAGCGCATAAATGGTGTGCTTGCGCTGCCATCAGTGACGATTTCTAGCATGCGTTTTTCTGCCAAGCATGATGAACCGGTTGAACGGTCATAATTCGAGATTGTCCCTGAGCCAATAATCGCGCCAGCACCAAGCGGACGGGTTTTAGCGGCATGGGCAATCAGTTGAGGGAAATTAAAAGTCATATCGATGCCGGCGTTGGGCTCACCAAATAGTTCGTCGTTGATGTGGCTGGTTAATGGCAAGTGAATTTTGCCATCACGCCAGGCGTCATCAAGCTCATCAAGGGTTACTGCGACCGGAGAAAAGCTCGACGAAGGTTTGGATTGGAAAAACCCAAAGCCTTTAGAGAGCTCGTTTGGAATCAGGTTGCGTAAAGAGACATCATTAACCAGCATCAGTAATTTGATGTGTTTCTCAGCAGCCAGTGGAGAAACGCCCATTGGAACATCATCGGTAATGACTGCGATTTCTGCTTCAAGATCAATGCCCCAGTCTTCGCTGGCCAGAGGAATGGGTGCACGTGGTGGAATAAAGCTGTCAGACCCGCCTTGATATATTAAAGGGTCATGCCAAAATGATTCTGGCATTTTGGCACCGCGTGCCTGACGCACCAGCTCAACGTGGTTAACGTACGCACTACCATCAGCCCATTGATAAGCACGAGGTAGTGGTGAAGCGCAATCATTTTGTTCAAAATCAAAGGCATCGCTAACCTCGCCTGCGTTAAGCGCACGATAACGATCTTGCAGTTTAGGCTCAATTTCCGCCCAATTATCAAGCGCTGCTTGTAGGGTAGGGGCAATATCATTGACTAACGCCGCACGGGTTAAATCGCGAGAAACAACAACCAGCTTGCCGTCACGCCCTTCATTTAATGAAGCGAGTTTCATCGTTTTATTCTCCTGTTTTAATAGTGTGTCTATAGTTGCATACGAAACAATCCTATGCAATGATAATCTGTATAGATTATCTTAATGTTGTAGTGATGGTTCGGCGATAGATAGTCTGTTATGACAACGATATAGAGGAAACACAATGATGAAAAAAAATGTACAGCA
The DNA here is from genome assembly GCF_021513215.1 of Suttonella sp. R2A3. NCBI lineage: Bacteria > Pseudomonadati > Pseudomonadota > Gammaproteobacteria > Cardiobacteriales > Cardiobacteriaceae > Suttonella > Suttonella sp. R2A3. The sequence continues at coordinate 1,611,206 of NZ_CP090975.1, forward strand.
CTTGTTGATTGGTGCAGCGATTAGTGCGACAACGTTAGCCGCATCAAGTGCATGGGCAAAAACGGTGCTCACTGTATCCACTTGGGGATCACCAAACCATGGCATTAATACCACTGTTTGGCCTGAGTGGGGCGAGGCTATTGAGGAGGCTACCGAGGGTCGTGTCACACTCGATGTGGTTTATGATTTAGGTCCACCACAGGCACAGATGGACTTGGTTGCTGATGGTGTGGGTGATGTCAGCTGGATTTTCCATGGGCATTATCCTGGACGTTTTAGCGCCACCCAACTGCCGGAGTTGCCGTATTTTGTGGATATCTCATCTGAAGATATGTCAAAGGCCTATTGGCGCGTGTATAGCGATTATTTAAGTAAAGCCAACGAACATCGTGGTGTGGAAGTGTTGGGTGTTGGGGTACACGGCCCGGGACAAGTCTTTACTAAAGAGCCAGTAACTGGCTGGGCTGATCTTGATGGACAGCGGATGCGTGTTGGTGGTGGGATTATGAATACCATTGCCGAAGATCTGGGAATCGCTGGGGTTGCGCTGCCTCCAACAGGTACTTTTGAAGCAGCTTCACAAGGTGTGATTAGTGGGGCGTTATTGACCCTGGAAGCGTTAAAATCGTTCCGTTTGGCTGATGTGTTCCCGTACACCTATCAGGTGCCAGGTGGTTTATATCGTGGTAGCTTTTCAATCGTGGTTAACCCCGATCGCTGGGCGCAAATTGACGCAGCTGATCAAGAAGCGATCAAAGCAGTCTCAGGTGAGCAGCTTTCTGCACTATTTGGTCGCATGATGGATGAGCAAGATGCGATTGCCGTGGAGTATGCGAAAGGGATCGGTCATACCTTTAATCATGTGGATGACGCAGCTTTGGCTGAAATTAAAGAGCTGACTGCCAAACTTCCAGAGCAATGGGTGGCAGGAAATGAAGGTAACGGCTACGACGCACAAGCGGCGCTAGATGCGTTTCAAAAGGATATTGGTGTTGATCAATAATCTGCGAGGAGCGCTTTATGACACGCCTTAGCCAATGGATAGAGCGGATTTTTCTGCCTTTTCTCACCTGGCCCGCGATGTTCATGCTGATGGCGATGATGCTGATTACTGTGGTTGATGTGTTGGGCGTTAAACTCTTTAGCGCCCCCATAAAGAGCAGTATTGAGCTGACTCAACTGGCATTGGCGGTAATGACTTTTTGTATCTTTCCGTTAGTCTGTTGGGATGAGTCGCATATTAGCGTGGATTTACTGGATCAATTTACCCCTTCTTGGTTGCATCGCGCCCGGCGAGTGCTTATTCATATTGGTGCGAGTATTGCGCTGGCCTTGCTGGGTTGGAAACTGCTCGAATTTGCCCAACGCTCGGTAAGTTATGGCGATGTAACAGAATTTTTGCGTATCCCGATTAGCTATTTGATTACTGTAATGGCGGTGATGGGGTGGCTTTCTGCGTTGATTTCATTGCTTAAAGCGATGGTGGTTGCTTTGGGCAAAAAGGATAAAGTATGACAGAGTCGTTGTTTGGTATTGGCGCGCTGATGGTATTGTTGTTTGCGCGTGTACCACTGGCATTTGCTATGGCATTCATAGGGTTTGCTGGCTATTATTTTTTACTCGGCGGAAACTATAACGCAGCAATGGCGATGACCACCCGTCGTATTGTTGATACCGCGATGGAATACAATTTATCGATTGTTCCGTTGTTTATCTTGATGGGTAATTTTGTTAATAAAGCCGGGCTTTCAGATGCGATCTATCGAGCGTCGAATGCCTTTATTGGGCACTTCCGTGGTGGGCAGGCGATGGCGACGATTCTTGCCTGTGGTGGCTTTAGTGCGATCAGTGGTTCGAGTCTGGCGACTGCTGCAACGATGGCTAAAGTGGCGATGCCGCAAATGCGGCAATATGGCTACGATGATAGTCTGGCTTCAGCGTCAATAGCCGCTGGTGGAACGCTAGGGATTTTGATCCCTCCGAGTATTATTCTAGTGATTTACGGGATTATTACGGAACAGAACATTATCGATCTATTTGCTGCAGGGCTGATTCCGGGGATCCTCGGCGTGATCCTGTATTTATTAGCTGTCGTTTATTCGGTTCGTCGACGCGAAGGCTGTACGCGTTCTGATAAATCTTCTTGGTATGAGCGCTGGCAGAGTTTGCTCGGTGTGAGCCATACGATGCTGTTGTTCTTTCTGGTTATTGGTGGGATTTATGCGGGATGGTTTACCCCTACCCAAGCAGCTGCAATCGGCGCCTTTGGGGCAATGATTTTAGCTCTGGCTAATCGTAAACTGAGTTGGGGTGATTTGCGTGAGGTGCTGATTGATAGTGCACGCACGAGCTGTATGCTGTTCTCGATTATCATTGCGGCGCTGATTTTTTCCAATTTTGTTAATCGTGCCGGACTACCAAACGCCTTGCTGGGCATGATCAGTGCGGCTGAGCTTTCACCGATTATGGTGATCATGTTGATTATTGTCATCTATTTTGTGCTCGGCTGTATGCTTGAAAGTATGTCGATGCTGTTACTGACCGTACCACTGTTTTTCCCGATTGTTGCGGGATTAGGCTTTGACTTGGTGTGGTTTGGCGTTTTAGTGGTGGTTGCGATTGAAATCAGCTTGATCACACCACCAGTTGGTATGAATGTCTTTGTTTTGCAAGGGGTGTTGCCCGATGTCACTGCAGGCACTATTTTCCGCGGGATTATGCCGTTTCTCGTGGCCGATATTATACGTATACTGCTTATCGCGCTGATACCAGGGCTTTCCCTCTGGCTACCGACGCTGATTAATCAATGGACAGGAGGATGACGATGGGTGAGGGAAGTTCGTTTGCTTTGGTGCAATTTTTACCCTATCAACTCAATATGCTCGCCGATAAAGCCTCATGCGAACTTTCACGAATTTATCACGAAGATTTTGGCATTAGTGTGCCGCAGTGGCGGGTGTTGGTGTGGTTGCAAGCAGAAGAAGATGTTACCGCGCAATTTATCGCTGATGCGACCCGTATGGATAAAACTAAAACCTCACGCGCTATCGCCGGCCTGGTTGATCGTGGCTATGTGTTGCGTGAGGCTGATCAACGTGATTTACGACAAAATCGCTTACGTCTAACCGAACAAGGTGACGCGCTGCTGGCCGTGTTATTGCCGCTCGCTCAAGCTTGGGAAAACCAATGGCTTGAGGTGTTAAGTGAAGACGAACAGCAGCAATTTAATAACTTATTATCGCGCCTAGAAGCGCGACTTGGCACCATAATATAACGATTAGAGAGGGGCGCTGATGGCTAATGTATTGCTTTGGCAACCAGATCATTCGCGTATTGAACAAGCGAATGTATCTTTATTGATTCAATCACTGCACAACGATTATCCTGAGGTTAGCGACTATGCGAGTCTGCATGCGTTTAGTCTCAAACATCAGGCGGCATTTTGGCGGCATTTGGTTGAATTTTGTCAACTCCGTGGCGATTTTCCTGATCCGGTGATCGAGCAACCAGAAAGCGCTGAGCATGCGCAATTCTTCCCCAATGCTCGGCTCAATTTCGCTGAAAACATGCTTCAATACGGTGAGCATCACCCTGATGAGGTGGCGATCCTTTATAAAGTGGAAGAAAACAGCATTGGCTCGTTAAGTTGGTGCGATCTGCGTGCGCAAGTGAGTCAATTGCAGCAGGTGTTACAGGCGCGAGGGGTAGGTTCAGGGGATGTGGTTGCAGGTTATTTGCCAAATTTCCCGCAAACCGTAATCGCCATGCTCGCCACCACATCGTTGGGTGCGGTGTGGAGCTCGACTTCGCCAGATTTTGGTAGTGAAGGGGCGATTGACCGTTTTGGCCAAACACGCCCGAAAGTGCTCTTTAGCGTTGATGGCTATACCTATAACGGTAAAGTGCATACCTGCCGTGATAAGGCACAAGCCGTGGTCTCAGCGGTGGATAGCATCGAATGCTGGATAGAAATCAGCAATATTGGCGCTGAGGCAGCGCGTTTAACCTGTGCAGAGTCTTGGGATGAGGTGCTCGCGGCTTACTCGGCTAAGCCGCTAACCTTTGTGCCTTGTGAGTTTAATGACCCGCTGTATATTCTCTATTCATCAGGGACTACCGGTAAACCTAAATGCATCATTCATAGTGTGGGCGGGATGCTACTGAATAATCTCAAAGAGCATCGCCTACATTGTGATGTTCATCCTGGAGATCGGGTGTTTTATTTCACTACCTGTGGTTGGATGATGTGGAATTGGCTGGTAGGCAGCCTGGCCAGTGGCGCGACGATTTGCTTATACGAAGGTTCCCCGTTTTACCCAAATGGTGAGGTGCTTTGGGATTACGCTGAAACCGCTAAATTTAGTTTGTTTGGAACGGCTGCGAAATATTTGGCCACCCTTGAAGAGCAGCAGATTACACCAGTAACCAGCCATGATTTGCGTGCTTTACGCACATTGTGTTCAACCGGTTCTGTGTTGGCGCCTGAGCAATTTGATTATGTCTATCAGTCGATTAAAAGCGATATTCACCTCACCAGTATCGCGGGCGGTACTGATATTTGTGGGTGTTTTGCGATCGGTAATCCGCTGACGCCGGTTTATCGAGGTGAAACACAGGGTAGTGGTTTAGCGCTTGATGTACAAGTGTTTGACGAACAGGGACAGTCGGTGCGTGAACAGCGGGGTGAATTGGTGTGTTGTAATGCGTTTCCAAACCGCCCACTAGGGTTTTATGGTGATGAGGATGGCAGTCGCTATCATCAGGCGTATTGGGCGCGTTTTCCAGGTGTTTGGCACCATGGTGATTTTGTCGCGCGTAGTGCTCATGATGGGCTGGTGTTCTATGGACGTTCGGATGCGGTGTTAAACCCTGGTGGTGTACGTATTGGTACGGCAGAGATTTATAACCAGGTGAATGCCATGGAAGCGATTAGCGATAGCGTGGTGATTGGTCAAGATTGGGATAACGACTGTCGGGTGATTTTATTTGTGGTGCTCAAAGAGGGCTACACACTCGACGATACGCTGGTGAGCGCAATTAAAAAGCATATTCGTGAGCAATGTACGCCACGACATGTACCGGCAAAAATCTTAGCAGTTGCTGATATCCCACGAACAAAATCGGGCAAAATTGTTGAGCTCGCGGTGCGTGATGTGGTTCATGGTCGTGAGGTTCAGCAGCTCAGTGCGCTTGCGAACCCACAGGCATTAAGCTATTTTGCTGAACGAGAAGAATTAGCTGATTGAAGCATTCATTAAATGAAGGAACAACGATGACTTTAGCAGAAGTCTTATTAGATGCGCTAAAAGCGCGCGGTGTGGCAGAAATCTTTGGGATTCCTGGTGATTTCGCTTTGCCATTGTTTAAAGCGATTGAAGAAAGCCAGATCTTGCCGTGCTATTACCTCAGTCACGAACCTGCGGTAGGGTTTGCTGCGGATGCGGCCGCACGCATGCGTTGCGCGCCTTCTGTGGCAGCAGTTACTTATGGCGCAGGTGGCTTTAATATGGTTAACCCGATTGCTGCGGCTTATGCAGAAAAATCACCAGTGATTGTGCTTTCAGGGGGCCCGGGGGATACGGACAAACAAACCGGATTATTGGTCCACCATCAGGCAAAAGACCTTAATTCACAGCTTGCGGTGTACCGTGAGGTCACTTGTGATCAAGCGATTTTAGATGACCTATCAACCGCGCCACAAACGATTGCACGGGTGTTGGATAATTGCCTGCGCTATTCAAGACCGGTGTATTTAGAAATCCCACGCGATAAAGTCTTTCAACCGTGTGAGGCCGTGCCGGCACCAGTGGATGATTTATGGCCACACCAGCAAGCAGCGCTCGATGCGTGTGCTGATGCGGTCTTATCTCGGCTACAAAATGCAGAACAGCCGATCTTGGTGGTTGGGGTGGAAGTGCGGCGTTTTGATCTTGAAGCTCAAGTGGCGGAACTCGCGAAACGCTTAGATATCCCGGTAGTGACCACCTTGATGGGGCGTGGCATGCTGGCCAACGATCCTGATATTGCCTTGTTAGGCACATATCTTGGTTCTGGAGGTGACGCGGATTTAAGCGCTCGGGTTGAAGATGCCGATGCGATGTTTTTGCTCGGGGTGATTTTGACGGATAATAACTTCGGTTTATCCGGACAACGGGTTGATTTTCGCCGCGTGATGCACGCCGCCGATGGTCAATGCTCGATGGGCTATCATATTTATCCTAATATTGGCTTGAAGCCGTTATTAAACGCGTTACTCGAACGCTTACCTGCTTGTGACGTACCTAAAAAGCAACGTCAACTACCAAGCTATCCACAAGGCTTTGTCGCCGATGACGCAGTGTCTACGCCAACCGATGTTGCCACGCTGATCAATGATCATTTTCATCGTCACGAAAAAATGCCGTTAGCGGCAGATATGGGGGATTGTTTTTTCACCACCCTTGATATTGAATCTACTGAATTGGTCGCTCCAGGGTTCTACGCGACGATGGGCTATGGAATTCCGGCGGGGCTAGGGTTGCAGGCCGCTGATGGTCGTCGTCCGATTATCTTGGTTGGTGATGGCGCGTTTCAGATGACCGGTTGGGAGTTGTTGAATGCCCCTCGTTATGGCTTTAACCCGATTGTCTTGGTGTTTAATAATGCCAGCTGGGAGATGCTACGTACCTTTCAGCCTGAGTCGGCCTTTAACGATTTGCCTCGGCTTGATTTTGCCGCGATCGGTGAAAGCTTAGGAGGAAAAGGTCATCGCGCACCAACACGCGCAGCGCTTGCAAACAGTTTTGCTGAAGCGCTGGCTGATGAAGCGCATTTTCATATTATCGACATTCAGATTGAGCGCGAAATCTTATCCAATACGCTGGCGCGTTTTGTCGCCGGCTTTAAAAAGATGCGCGAAGGTTAATCGGTCTATAAGCAATAATAAAAAAGCCTCGCTTAAGCGAGGCTTTTGTTTTTAGCTTGAGAGCCTATGGGTAAACATGCAAGGTTTGGATGCTGGTGAATTCTTTTAATCCAGCTTCGCTAAACTCGACCCCAAAACCAGACTGTTTTATTCCACCAAATGGTGCGTGAGGTTGGATAACCGCATGGTGGTTAATCCATACTGAGCCGCACTCAAGTCGGCTGGCGATTTCTCGTGCTCGTTCGATGTCTTGTGACCAAACCGATCCACCCAGACCATTTGGACTATTGTTTGCATGGACAATCGCCTCCTCAACGTCAGAGAAGCGGATAATTGGCAGGATTGGGCCAAACTGTTCTTCATCAACCAAGCGGGCACCATCTTTGATATCGGCGACCAAGGTAATTGGGTAATAGTAACCATTGGTGTTGGTTTGTTCGCCACCGGTTAAAAAGCGTGCGCCGCGCTCTTTAGCATCCGCGGCTAAATCCATAACCAGTTGGAGCTGGTCTGGGTTCTGTAATGGGCCAAAATCGCTATCTGGGTTCATGCCATTACCAGTGATCACACTGTTAGCAATTTCGGTCAGGCCTTCACAAATCGCATCATAAACGCCATCTTGGACATACAGGCGCTTGAGTGCGGCACAAGTTTGCCCATTATTGATAAACGCGGTGGCAAAAATTTTACCAACCGCTGAGGCTACATCAACATCATCCAACACAATCGCCGCATCGTTACCACCAAGCTCAAGGGTAAGGCGCTTGAGGTTGCCGGCAGCGCTTTTCATAATGTGACGACCAGTTGGCGTTGAACCGGTAAACACGATTTTTGAAATATCTTCGTGGGCGGTGATCATTCGACCGATGCCACCATCACCACTCACGACATTAAGAACGCCAGCTGGGAGAATTTCGTTGGCGAGTTCAGCAAAGCGTAGGGTGGTAAGTGGGGTGAGTGACGAAGGCTTCATCACCACTGTATTACCTGCAAGCATCGCTGGAATGATATGCCAGATACCAATTAATAATGGATAGTTCCATGGGGTGATCGAACCCACCACACCTAACGGCTTACGGTGAACTTCAATCGTTAAATCATCGCCTTCTTGAATGGTTTCAACCGGTAAGGTTAGGCCCGCGGTTGCGCGAATCCATGCCAAAGTTCCGCCCGTTTCAAAGCCAGCCCCCATATCAGCAAAGCCATTTTGTGGTTTGCCTTGTTCTTTGGTGAGTAGCTCGGAGAGTTCGACCATATTGGCTTCAACCGCATCAGCGAGTTTCAACATTAAATCGCTACGTTCTTGCCAAGGTTTTTCCGCCCAGGCTGGGAAGGCTTCTTTTGCTGCCGCAACAGCATTTTCGAGGTCTTGTTCTGAGGCTTGAGGACAAGCTGCGACCACAGATTTATCCGCGGGGTTGATAACGTCAAAGGTGTTAGCGGTGGAGACGGCTTTACCGTTAATCCATAAAGAAAAGGTTGTCATGATTGATGCTCCTCGTTTTATTGATGCATCAGCAGCAGAAGTTCGCGCTTAAAGAACGAAAATCAACTGCTGTTACTGATAGTTAGCATAGGAAATATAAGCCTGTGGCGCAATATGGCCATAGCTTATATAACTTGGTTGTCATTTAGTCTTGCAGTTGATCCCATACTTCACGATCGCGCTCTTCGGTCCAAATACGCGGCCAATCGATACCATCGTATTCATCCCATAGACGCTGCACATCAAAGGGTAAGCAATGTTCAAAAATTGGCCAGGCGCCAAAGGTCGGTGCAAGGTGCTCGTGAGTAGCTAAAAATGCTTCTTTGAGCGAACCGCCACGACCATGAACTTCACCAACCTTATCAATCATGCCTTGAAGGAAGCTGCGGGTTTGTTCGATCGCGGCATCAACATTATCGCGTCCTTTAACCACTGGGCCACGGCCACCAATGAGGTATTCAGCTCCAAGTGCTTTGAGGTTATCGAGCGTGCCACGTGCCCAATCAAAGTGAAAGGCGTCACCTGTGTAGAGTGCGGCTTCAGCTTCAACCAAATCGCCCGCAAATAAGACTTTATGTTTTGGCAGCCAACCAATGATATCGCTGGCCGTATGACCACGGCCATAGAATGATAAATACAGGCTGCCACGGTCGCCACCAAGTGGAATTTCTAAACGATCATTGAATGTGATGTCAGGGTGAGTAAGTCCGGGGATGGTTTGCGGTTCGCGGAACAAACGTGGCATGCGACCAAACTCACTATCCCAATCTTGCTTACCACGTTCTTCAATCAATTTTTTGGTGGTCTCATGCATGATGATGCTTTCGGCCTCAAACGCTGATGCGCCTAATACACGCACGGCATGGTAATGGGTAAGCACTAAATATTTGACCGGTTTGTCGGTATGTTCACGAAGTCGCGCTAACCATTCTTTTGCGGCTGCCGGCGTGGCGAGTGCTTCTAAACAAACGACAAAATCTTCACCTTCTACAGCGCCAACGTTGGGGTCACCTTCGGCCGTTTGTGCATATACGCCATCAGCGATGACTTCGACTGTCGCTTTCTTTTCGCCGAGATCAGCAGATGATGCAAAAGGTTTCTTACTCATAATTCCTCTATATTATTATTGGGTTGAATCGGGATAGTTGCCGGCTGCTTTGAGCGCGTCAACCAGTTCTTCTCGTTTGGCGAGGATATCGCCATCATAAGCCTTGCGCAGGCGACTAACCTCTTCAGCCGTGAAAGGCTTAAAGGTTTCATCGACGGTATTCGGGCTAAAGGTATAAATCATCCAATTAGTGATTTCTGCTAAGTCTTGATTATCAATGGGGGCGCCAAAAGAACCGGGCACTTGGATTAAATAACGGCGCCCCTCTTCTAAGCGGGCGAAGTGGCCCAATGTGTCGGTCATTCGCGGCACATCATGTTCAGGGAAACCTTCACCTCCAGGTAGATGGCAGCCCTGACAATGCAGCTGATACAAGCTTTCCATACGCGCAGGATCGCTCACGCCTGGCATGGTGCCAGTAGTAGCAAATACAGCAGTAATCGCGATGGCGGTCACCGTTGTGGTCATGAGCGTTTTACGGATCATTTTTCTACTTCTATACCAACCACAACCGCGGTTGAGCAGTTATAGATTGCACTGCTTGTACCCAAGCACCAGTTGATATCGTTTGATTTTCCTTGGAAGTACATCGGGCGATCGCTTTCGTTGCGCGTACACAAGCAATTACCACAGCTGCTTTTACCGCAACAATCGTTATACGAAATGATGTAGTTTTTGCCATCAACTGGGTTATTACACGTACCAATCCAGGTGATGGGGGACATTTCTGTGCCGGGTGGGCAGGTATTTGCACTACCGCCGCAGCAGCCGCAAAGGAAGCCGTCGATGGCACAAAAACGCCAGTAATCACAGCTGTTTGGATCGCCTTCCTCACCAGGGAATTTGGGTTGATTGCTTTCAGAAGCGCGTGCGACCGGTAAGAGTGGGGTTGCGCCCACACCAACCAAGGCAGCGCCAAGGCCAGTGAGTACACTGCGTCGAGAGGTAGATTGTGCTACGCGACGCACGGTTTTTTCAGTAAATTTATCTAACCATTTCATAAGATTCTCCTCGAATTACGCCATTTTTGGGTCACTGGTGGATTTGCTGGATAAATAGCTTTGGATATCGCTGAAGCCACGTTCTTTGGCCTCAAACAGGCTTTCTAAGTGTTCACGAGAGTTGATGATGCCAAGCGCAACAATCTGTTGCTGTTCATCAATTAACACACCATAAGGTAGTTTAGACACACCATAGGTCTTGCCGAGCGCCTCAGACAATACATACGGGTAGGCTTCTAAGGACTCACGCTCGATAAACGCGCGGTGCTCGCCGAGGTTATCACCATCACTGGCTAAAATCACATCGAGCCAGCCGCTTTCGGCTTTAGCCGCAGATTTAAGCGGTTTGAGTATTTGCTTACAAATAGGGCAATCGGGGGAGAGAAAAAACATCAACGTCGCACGATTGCCCGCAGCGCCAATGCTCAGCACTTCTTCATCAATGGTTTTGACGCTGATCGCGGGGGCTTGTTCGCCAGCCTTAACGCTTTTATTAACGGCTAGGGCGCCTGCTGGGGCGATACGCTCGTATAACACACCGATTTGTCGTGCCAGCGAAAAGACTAAGACGCCTAGTGCGATGACGGCAACAAATAAGATGATGACAGCAGTGGTTAAAATCGTTTGACTCATGCGAAGGTTCCTTTTTGACTGATCCAATAACTCCGATTGGCCAGTAGTTGATTAACAGTGAAATAGGTGAGTAATAATGACAGCGCCGCTAAAATTGTCATGACCGCGCTGCTGATACTCATCGGTACGGGTGCACTGAAAGCTGCAACAAGCGCGAGCGCAATCAATGCCGCGTTGCGCAGCAATAAATGCCAGCTGATGTGGATAGGCACACCACCACAACCACAGTCTATATCGCTACGCCCACGGGCGAGATTGATGCCCATCGCCAGTGCGTAAGCCGCAAAAATTGCCGCTGCTAAAAGTGCACCGATGGGGCTTAGCCATAATAGTAATGCTGTGAGCGCTTCTAAGCCCATAATCACAAACGCGGTTGCACGCACAGCATCTAAGGGCAGCAGGCGGTAAGCCGCTAGTGCTGATTGAAAATCGGCATTGTGCTGCCATTTATGCCATGCCGCACCAGCAAGCAAGGCGCTAAGAGTGAGGGTTGCAATCCAATAAAGCATGATTACATCTCGTTTGCGTGAATGATAAACGGCGTTTCTTGACCAAATGGTGCCAAGGTGCGGACGTATTTACCGTCTTGATACACGTCAACCTGCATTTCAGCATTAGTCACTAACAAATAAGGGTTTTCACCATGGGTTGCTGCGACTGAGACCCCCCAGGTTTCCAAGGTGATTTTATTGACGCGCTCTTGTTTGTTTGCATCATAAACCCATAACTCTGGACCACCATCTTTGTGGCTGCCTTCGTAGCCTTCTGGATGCATCAACACATAAAACAGGCCATTATCATCTTGAGCATTGAGTTGCCAGCCGCCTGGACGATAACCGGCTGCTTTGTCTTCTTCGTTCAGTAGTGACCAGGTTTCACCAAGAACAGCTGCCTCACCGCTCAAATCAACGTTATAGACTTTCCCATCGAAGGCGATGAAATAAGCCTGACTGCCAATAATGACCGGTTTTTCAAAAATGGGATTATCCATCGGACTGAAGAATGAATCGCCTTGCGATACTGCGCTCGCTTTCCCTTGATCATCAACATGGTAGCTGGCAAATGAACCATTGACACACAGACTGGAGAAGTTGCTCCTTCCAGTTGGGTAGTTGAGTACACAGCCTGGTGTTGGCTGTACATCGGTTACACTCCGTGCTTCAACGTCCACTACCGTCACAGACGTTGCTGGTGACATATTGGTGATCACAAGATGTTTGTCATCGTTGACTAATAATGCGCTGTAGCGCTCCGGCATCGAATTCATGCGCAATTTGTCTTCAGGTAAGACTATTTCACCTTTAGGGGAAAGGGTGGCTGGGTCGTAGATGGTGACGACATCCGTACGCTCACCACGAGAGCCGCGGCTATAAAACGTTTCGATCACATAAAATTCATTGCGTTTATTTGATTGCGCAAAGGATGAAATAAACGAGGCATCAACCATACCTTTGTATTGTTCAGGGCCAGTTTCTGCTGCCGGATCTAGCACCATATAATGCCCGTTACTCATGTGAAAGAATGCGCCATCGTGAGCAAATACCCATTGCTCAGGGTAGTCTGCAGGCAATGTTTGCACAACCTTGAGCTTTTCCGGGGCGATTTCGGCTTGCGCAAATGCTGCACTCAGTATGGCGAGTACAGCAAGCGGTTGAGTGAATCGTTTCATAAAGTTACTCCTCGAGGGTATGAGATTTAGCAATAGTAAAGGCTTCTTCAATCACTGATACATCGCCGATATGATTGGCGAGGAGCAGCAATGCCTTGCTATAAAGCGCCGGAATGTCAGCAAAGTCGACGCCTTCTTGTAAATGAACAAACGCAGCGTACAGGTCGTCAGGGTTGGCGCTGTTATTCGTGGTTTTCAGTGGCATAGTATCCTCATGTGATGGTTATTATTTATTGTGCAGCGAGTGTGCCAAACGTTAATGCAATGAAAAATAGCTATTTTTTATAATGCGTATCGCTGCTCTGCACTCATTTGTATCATATTGCACTGCATTTTTTATCAAGTATGGGCAGTGGCACGATGTACGGCATCGATGACTGCTTCGCGGTTGTATTTTTTCCAGCGTGCGGCAATATGCTGGTCAGGGCGAATCAAATATACACTGCCTGGTTTCATGCTATAACGATCGGCAATGACGCCATCGCTGTCTTCGATATCACGACCAATCACTAATGCTTTTACGGGAATACCATCGACATCGAGGTCTTCGACATTTGAGCTTTGATCAGCGAGTAACACAAATCCCTTGCCCAGATGACGTAATAAAAAGCTCGGTTTACCGTTAACACGAATCGGGGCATCAGGACAAAATGCACCTGGGGCACAGCGTGCACGAAAACCAATCGTATCAGGGCTATTGAGCGGGGATTCATGATAATTGGTGGCGGTAGACAGGCGGCCACTATTAACTAAAGGACGCGCAAACTCGTACGTTTTCGCAAGCTCGAGCACACTATCGCGCAAAATCTGACTCGCCTGACTTTTTGGGGTGATGAAATCGGTGGCACGGCTGGAATGTTGGATGTTTTCATCGGCTGCGTAATGTCGCTCAGCCATATAGCTGTCGAGTAAACGCTCTGGCGCCTTACCATCCAGGACTAATTTTAGCTTCCAGATCAAGTTATCAACATCCGCAACGCCTGTGTTGGCACCACGTGCACCAAATGGAGAGACCTGATGTGCCGCATCGCCGGCAAATAACACCCGCTGATGGCGGAATTCACCTATGCGACGACAGGCAAAGCGATAAACAGAAACCCATTCCAGGGCGAACTCGCGATCACCGAGCATTTTTTTCAACAGTGGGAGGACATTCTCTGGCTTTTTCCATTCCTCAGCATCAGCTTCGTTGCCGAGCTGGAAATCGATCCGCCAAATGTTATCAGACTGCCGATGTAATAAAACCGATTGGCCAGGATGGAAGGGTGGGTCGAACCAGAACCAGCGTTCGCTCGGATAATCCCCGTGCATCACAATATCGGCAATGAGGAACTGGTCGTCGAACACTCGGCCTTCGAAATCTGCACCCACTTTGCGACGGATGCTGCTGCTCGCACCATCACAGGCAATAACCCACTGCGCTTCACTAGAAAAAGACCCATCAGGCGTTTTTACGGTGAGCACAACATGATTATCGTGTTGCTCTAAGTCTTCCACACGATGCTTCCAGCGTAGATCAATCAACGGATGTTTGTCACAAGCCTCAACAAGATACTCTTCTAAATAATATTGTTGCAAGTTGATCATCGCGGGTAGTTCATGACCACTTTCTGGTAATAAATCAAATTGATAGGCAAGTTCTTCATGAAAAAAAGTTTTGCCAATTTTCCATTTCACCCCTTGTTTTAACATCGGCTCGGCAACGCCTAAGCGTTGCCATATTTCTAAAGCCCGTTTGGCATAACAAACGGCACGTGAACCAACACTTACGGTATTGTTATCGTCAAAAATCACACATTTGATGCCACGTGCCGCACAGTCTAGTGCGGCAGTTAGCCCAATGGGACCTGCGCCAATAATGGCAACGTCATGACGTTGTGCAACACCGCTTTGTTGTTCTTCAGAGCAGCGATAAGCAAACTCTGGATATGTGTAGGTTGACATCATGGTGTGTAATCCTTTCGCTGACAGCTAATTTAGCTATTAGCGAACTCATTTTCATGAATCCACGCGGCATGTTTTGGTGCTTTTTTGGTTTTTGCCCATTCTTCGATCATCGGCACAGCAACCTCATTGAGCTTTTCAAGTTCACCAGGCTTATCGGTGCGAACGGTGAGTTCCATACGGTGACCATTAGGGTCAAAGAAATAGATCGATTTAATAATGCCATGATCGGTTACACCAAGCACATCAAGCCCTTTGCTTTCGAGATCAGCTTTGGCTTCTAATAGCTCTTCCATACTGCCTAATTCGAAGGCGATATGCTGTACCCATTCTGGGGTATTGCGGTCACGGTCCATTTTAGGGTGTGTTGGAATTTCAAAAAACGCCAAAATGTTGCCATTACCCGCATCCATAAATAAATGCATATAAGGATCGGGGGCTTTGGTCGAAGGAACCTGGTCTTCTGCAATCGCTAAGAGGAATTTCATATTCAACTTGTCGCGGTAAAACTCCATAGTTTCTTTAGCGTCATGACAGCGATAAGCCACGTGGTGGATTTGTTTGATATTAATACTCATGTTTATCTCCTTGTTTTGATTATGGCCCCAATATAGTTTCATCCGAAACAGTTGTCAATGAAAATAATCTACATATACTATAAATTATAGTCCAGGCGAGAAGGAATGGCTTAGTAGAGGGTCTAATGAGCATTTTCTCGTGTTAAAAAAACTACACTTTGCGACATTTTGGTATGCAGAGGGTTGTTGGTGGTAGAGGGTGATTGTGGTGACAAGCATTAATTTGTCGGTTTTCTGGATGCTCGTTAAGTTATCTCATGAGTATCGATTGGGCCGTTAAACGAAGTGTTTGATTCAGTAATTCGTCATAAAAGAGATTTATTTGTCACAATAAGGCTTTAGGGCGTTGACAATGCTTGATTGGGCGGTATAATACTGCCCCCTTGCGGTAAGGAGATTTCGCACCAAGCGGTTCTCTTTTTCGGCAAAGAATCCTATTTGTACTGCTTTGCTCTGGCTCTTGCTGGTTAGCGGTGCGTTTAGGTGTTTAAGTTCCAGGGTCATTGGTTGCCAATAGACCTGATACTGAATCCAAGAGGAATTAACTATGTTATCTGATCCAGTTGCAGATATGTTAACGCGCATCCGCAATGCGCAGCGTATCGGCCGTTCACTGGTTACTATGCCTGCCTCTAAGCACAAAGCAGCGATTGCTCAAGTGTTGCAAGATGAAGGCTATATCCAGTCGTTTGAAGTTAAAGGCGATGAAAAGCCTGAGTTAACCGTTCACTTGAAATATCATCAAGGTGAGCCGGTCATCGAATTAATTAAGCGCGTGAGTCGTCCTGGTTTGCGTATTTTTAAAGGTAAAGATGAGCTGCCACGTGTGCAGGGTGGTTTGGGCGTTGCGATTGTTTCAACGTCTAAAGGCGTCATGAGCGACCACAAAGCACGCGAACAAGGTATCGGCGGCGAAATTCTTTGCTACGTCGCTTAAGGAGGTAAGTATGTCACGTATAGGTAAACAACCAGTACAGCTGCCTTCAGGCGTTAATGTTGCGATTAATGGCAGCGAAGTTAAGGTTAAAGGCGCTAAAGGCGAGTTGAACCTTAACTTGCACCCGTATATTACGGCAGAAGAAAACGACGGCGTGATTAACGTCAAGCCGGTTAAAGAAACCACTGATCATTGGGCGATGTGTGGCACGATGCGCACCTTAGTCAACAATATGGTGATCGGGGTTAGCGAAGGTTTTGAAAAGAAATTGCAATTGGTCGGTGTCGGTTATCGTGCACAAGTTCAAGGCAATAAGCTTAACCTGGCGTTGGGTTTCTCGCATCCTGTTGAATATGCGATCCCACAAGGCATCACAATTGAAGCGCCAAGCGCAACAGAATTGTTGGTTAAAGGTTCAGACAAGCAGCTTGTTGGCGAAGTCGCGGCGAAAATCCGTGCTTATCGTCCACCAGAGCCTTATAAAGGCAAGGGTGTGCGCTATGCAGATGAGCGCGTTGTGATGAAAGAAGCGAAGAAAAAATAACGGGGTGAGATCATGAATCAAAAGAAAATTAATCGCATCCGCCGTGGTAAACGTACCCGCGCTAAAATCCGCGAAATGGGTAAGCCAAGTTTGGTGGTAAATAAAACCCCGCGTCACATGTACGCGCAAATCATTAGCGGCAGCGGTGATAAAGTGTTGGCGAGTGCGTCAACGGTACAAGCCGGATTACGTGAAGGCTTAAAAAGCACTGGTAACGTCGAAGCAGCAGCAAAAGTTGGTGCCGCAATCGGTGAGCAGGCTAAGTCTTTAGGCCTTGAAGACATTGCTTTTGACCGCAGTGGCTTCCGTTATCACGGTCGCGTGAAAGCATTAGCAGATGCTGCACGTGAAGCCGGATTGAAGTTTTAAGGGGGAGTTATGGCGCAACAAAGAGAACGTCAACAAGACAGCGAATTTCTCGAGAAATTAGTCGCGGTTAACCGCGTCACGAAAGTGGTTAAAGGTGGCCGTCAGTTTGCCTTTACCGCATTAGTCGTGGTTGGTGATGGTCAAGGCCGTGTTGGCTATGGCTATGGCAAAGCGAAAGAAGTACCTGTGGCGATTCAAAAAGCCATGGATCAAGCGAAAAAAGGCTTGGTACGTATTGATTTGCACAAAGATACCTTGCAGCATCCGCTGGTTGGTAAGCACGGTGCGGCGAAAGTATACATGCAGCCTGCCTCTGAAGGTACCGGTGTGATCGCTGGTGGTGCGATGCGTGCAGTATTTGAAGTGGCTGGTGTGAAGGATGTTTTGGCAAAATGTATGGGCACACGTAATCCAGGTAACGTGGTACGTGCAACCATTAACGGTTTGCAGAATATGAAGAGCCCGCAGCAAATCGCCGCTAAGCGTGGTAAATCAGTTCAAGAGGTGCTCGCAAATGTCGAATAAACAATTACGGGTCACGCTGGTTAAAAGCAAGCATGGCCGTTTGGAAAATCATAAGCAATGCGTTGCTGGATTGGGCTTGCGTCGCATGCATCAATCACGCATCGTACTCGATACACCGGAGAACCGAGGCATGATTAATAAAGTGTCTTATCTCCTTAAAGTTGAAGAGGTGTAAGTCATGCAATTAAATGAATTGAAACCTGCAGAAGGTTCGCGTCCATCAGCAAAACGCTTAGGTCGTGGTATCGGTTCTGGCTTAGGTAAAACCAGTGGTAAAGGCCATAAAGGGCAAAAAGCGCGTTCTGGCGGTTATCACAAGGTTGGGTTTGAAGGCGGTCAGATGCCTTTGCAACGTCGTTTGCCTAAGCGTGGCTTCCGTAGTCGCAGCAAAACCAATATCGCTCAGTTGCGCACCGAGCAGTTGAACAAGCTTGCTGGTGATGAAGTGATCACTTTAGATGTGCTCAAGCAGCAAGGCTTGGTTCCAGTACACACACTGGGTGCTAAAGTCTTTTTGCAAGGCGATGTGACTGCAGCGGTTAAGCTGCAAGGCATCGGCGTGAGCAAAGGTGCGCGGGCGGCGATTGAAGCTGCCGGTGGTTCGATCGAAGAGTAAGAAGGGGTCGCATTATGGCAAAGAAGCCAACGGCAAATCCGTATAAAGAGTTAACCTCGCGTCTGTGGTATCTCGTGCTTGCACTGATTATTTATCGTGTGGGTGCGCATATTCCGGTGCCTGGTGTGGATCTTGACCGTATTCGCCAGATGTTTGAGCAGGGGGAGGGTTCGATCTTCCAGTTGTTCAATATGTTCTCTGGTGGGGCTTTGAGTAATGCATCGTTGCTTGCCCTTGGGGTGGCGCCTTACATTTCGGCATCGATTGTTATGCAGTTGATGTCGCATATGTATGGCCCACTTAAGGAATTGCGTCAGCAAGGCAGTACTGGGCAGAAGAAAATCACCCAGTACACCCGCTACCTCACCTTGGCGCTCGCCTTGGTGCAAGGATTCGCGATTAGCCGTACCGTGATGGCGCAAGGGATGTCGCTGATGAGCGGTCCCGGCTTCTTGCTGGTTGGAACGATTGCTTTGGCAGCCGGTGCGCTATTTATGATGTGGCTTGGTGAACAAATCACTGAACGCGGCATTGGCAACGGCATTTCGATGCTGATCTTTGCGGGTATCGCGGTGAATATGCCAGCGGGTATCGGTAGCCTGATCGCACAAACCAAAGAGAACGATCAATATGCTCAGTTCTTTTTGATTATGTTGGTGATTATTGGTTTGTTTGCGTTGATTGTGGTGGTAGAACGCGCGCAGCGTCGTATCGCTATCCACTATTCAAACCGCCGTGGTAATCAACAAGCGATGGGCCAGCGCTCGCATTTGCCGTTAAAGGTCAATATGGGTGGCGTTATCCCGGCGATCTTCGCCTCAGCGATCATTACCTTGTTGGTTTCGGGCTTTTCGTTTTTGGGTAATATGCAAAGCACCGCTGGTCGCTACCTTTCTGATTTGATTGGTGCGTTTCAGCCAGGCAGCTGGTTATACATTGCAACCTTTAGTTTGTTGATCATTTTGTTCTCGTTTTTCTACACTGCGATGATGTTTGAAAACCGCGAACTGGCTGATAACCTGAAAAAGTCTAATGGCTTTATTCAAGGCTTCCGCCCAGGTCGTCAAACGGCTGACTACATCGATATGATCCAAGAGCGTTTAACGCTGGTTGGTGCAATCTATGTTGCCTTTGTCTGTGTGTTGCCATCGATTATGAACTTAGGGTCCGCGCAAGGGCAAATTATGTTCCTCTTCGGCGGGACATCTTTGTTGATCGCAGTGGTTGTGGCGATGGATTTCGTCTCACAAGTGCAATCGCATGTGATGTCTAAGCAATATGAATCGCTGATGAAAAAAGCAAATTTATCTGGTTTTGGCGGGCAATATCGCCGCTAAACCGTTTAGGAGTAAAACATGAAAGTAAGTGCTTCAGTTAAAAAAATGTGCCGTCACTGTCGAGTGATTCGTCGTAACGGTAGTGTACGTATTATTTGTTCTGATAAGCGTCACAAGCAGCGTCAGGGTTAATCCTCTGACGCGGCTGTTTGTAAGGTTTGTTTCCTTAAACACTTAAGTAAACAAACCTTACCGCTAAAACCGCTCGATCTTCAGAGTCTTTGTCGCGAACTGGCCTAGAGCTAAAAACGAATAAAAACCTCTGAACAGAAAAAAGATGGTTTAGCACTAAGGTGTGGAAGTGTTTGACATTTCCGCGCTATTTAAGTAGAATTTCGCCCCTTTATTTTAGGAGTAAACGACATGGCTCGTATTGCTGGTATTAATGTCCCAACGCATAAACATGCGGTAGTGGCATTGACCTCTATTTATGGCGTTGGTCCTGCTCGTGCCCGCGATATTTGCGCGGCTGCCGAAGTAGAACCATCGAAAAAAATTCGCGATCTGTCGGACGCTGAAGTGGAAGCTTTGCGCTCGGCTGTTGGTGAATATCAGGTGGAAGGGGATCTGCGTCGTCAGGTTTCCATGAACATCAAACGTTTAATGGACTTAGGTTGTTTCCGTGGTCTGCGTCACCGTCGCTCTTTGCCGGTTCGTGGTCAACGTACTAAAACCAACGCACGTACCCGTAAGGGCCCACGTCGTCCAATTAAACGCTAATCTAAGAGAGAGAATTTATGGCTAAGGCTGCTGGTAAACAAAAAAACGTTAGAAAAAAGCAAAGCGTGTTGTGGTGGACGCCGTTGCGCACGTCCACGCGTCATTTAACAACACAATCGTGACCATTACTGATGGTCAGGGTAACACGCTTTCTTGGGCAACTGCCGGTGGTTCTGGTTTTCGCGGTTCAAGAAAAAGTACTCCGTTTGCAGCGCAGGTTGCAGCAGAGCGCGCTGGCACTGCCGCCAAAGAATATGGCGTGCAGAACCTTGACGTGAATATTAAAGGACCAGGACCGGGGCGTGAATCCGCTGTGCGTGCATTAAACGCAACAGGATTCAACATCCATTCAATTACGGATGTTACCCCTATCCCACATAATGGTTGTCGTCCGCCGAAAAAGCGTCGCGTGTAAGGAATATTCGGAGTAATTTATGGCTAGATATATTGGACCTAAGTGCCGTCTGGCGCGTCGTGAAGGCGTGGATTTAGAACTAAAATCAGGCGTTCGCCCGGTTGAATCAAAATGTAATATGAGTGCAGCGCCTGGTCAGCACGGCGCGCGTCGTACGCGTTTGTCTGACTACGGTGGTCAGTTGCGTGAAAAACAAAAGCTCAAGCGTACCTATGGCGTACTTGAGCGTCAGTTCCGCAACTACTACAAAAAAGCAGCGAAGCAAAAAGGCTCAACGGGTGAAAACTTGCTCAAAATGCTCGAGCAGCGTTTGGACAATGTGGTTTATCGCATGGGCTACGGCGTAACGCGTGCAGAATCACGTCAGCTGGTTTCTCATGGTGCGATTGAAGTCAATGGTCAACGTGTGACGATTGCTTCTTATCAAGTTAAAGCGGAAGATGTGGTTTCAGTGTGTGAAAAATCACGCAAACAAGTTCGCATCCAAAGCGCCTTGGAAATTGCTGCACAACGTGGGTTTGTTGAATGGGTTGAAGTGGACACTGCAAAAATGAGCGGCGAGTTCAAGCGCGTTCCTGAGCGTATCGACTTATCTGCAGACATTAACGAATCATTGGTGGTTGAGCTTTACTCCAAGTAAGGTTTACTGGCATTAACAGCATTTACTGGAGGCGTTAGACGATGGCTTTAACAGAACTTTTGACCCCGCGTATCGTACAGATCAAGGAAGTCGCGCCGAATACGTCGCGGGTTACCATGGAGCCTTTAGAGCGTGGCTTTGGCTATACGCTCGGCACGGCATTGCGCCGTGTGCTCCTGTCTTCAATCGAAGGCGCGGCAGTAACAGAGTGTGAAATCGAAGGGGTTTTACACGAATATTCCGGCATCAACGGTGTGCGTGAGGACGTCATCGATGTGTTGCTTAATTTGAAAGGCTTAGCGCTGATTATGCACGAAGGCGAACACGCCGAAATGCGTTTGTCTGTCAACAAAGCAGGCGAAGTGAAAGCGAAAGACTTCAAAGCACCATCGAATATCGAAATCTGCAACCCTGAGCATGTCATTGCACATTTAACCAGCGATACCCCGTTTAATATGACGGTTTCGGTTGAAAAAGGCCGTGGTTATCGAGTGGTTAATTTAGAAAGCGATGAAGAAAGCAGCTCACCGAATGTATTGCGCTTGGATGCGTCTTTCTCACCGGTTAAGCGCATTGCGTTCCGCGTTGAAGCGGCCCGTGTTGAGCAGCGTACTGACCTCGATAAGTTGATTATCGACATTGAGTCAAATGGTACGCTTGATCCTGAGCAGGCTATTCGTGATGCAGCAACCATTCTGCACAAGCAGATCGAAGTATTCGTGGATCTTGAATCGACTGAGATTGAAGAGGAAGAAGCGGAAGAAATTCAGGTTGATCCGGTGTTGTTACGTCCGGTTGATGATTTGGAATTGACCGTGCGCAGCGCGAATTGCTTGAAAGCAGAGAACATCAATAACATTGGTGATTTGGTACGCCGCAGTGAAGTCGAGTTGCTGAAAACCCCGAACTTGGGTAAGAAATCACTCAACGAAATTAAAGAAGTTCTTGCCAGCCATGGTTTGGAACTGGGTATGGATATTGAACACTGGCCGGTTGACTAAGCCAACTAGCGAGTAAGGATTTGGAGCAAAAAAATGAGACATAAACTAGCCGGGCGTAAACTAAGCCGGACCAGCGCACACCGCAAAGCGATGTTTAAAAACATGACGGTATCGCTGATTGAACATGAATTGATTAAAACCACTTTGCCAAAAGCAAAAGATCTGCGTCGTGTGATCGAGCCAATCATCACTCACGCTAAAAACAACGACACTGTTGCAGCACGTCGTTTGGCTTTTGCGCGTTTGGGTAACCGTGATGCAGTACAAAAGTTATTCAACGAACTTGCCCCACGTTACCAAGGCCGTCCAGGCGGTTACGTTCGCATCTTAAAATGCGGCTTCCGTCCAGGGGACAACGCACCTATGGCATACGTTGAACTCGTTGATCGTCCACAGCCAGAAGTTGAAGAAGCTTAAATCTCAACCTTTGTGATGATCACTAAAAACCGCCACTTTGTTGGCGGTTTTTTTATGTTTTGCCGATCTGGCTGTGTCGCAGTAGAATAAAAGTCACGGATTTTCCCTTAGTTAAGGAACTTACGATGAGACACATAAAGGCAATAGCCATTGGTTTAGCGATGTATGTTGTGAGTATCACCGTACTGGCTGACTTCTTTTCTGAAACGAAAATCAAGGCTGAGGAAGGTAATGCGGCCGCGCAATTTAACTTAGGCCTATTCTATGCTCAAGGTAAAGAGATCGGGCAAGACTTCGATAAAGCGCGTTACTGGTATCAAAAGGCTGCCGATCAAGGCCTGGCAGCAGCACAAAATAATCTTGGTGGACTCTATGATCATGGCATTGGTGTTGCTCAAGATCAAAGCAAGGCGGTAGGCTTGTACACCCAGGCTGCAGAACAAGGTGATGCTCAGGCGCAATACAATCTCGCGCTGATGTATGAGCAAGGTTATGGGGTTGCGCAAGATTATAGCAAGGCCAAGTATTGGTATGAGCAATCCGCCGAACAAGGTATTGCTGAATCACTCTATAATCTTGGCGTTATCTATTACAACGGCTACGGTGTTGATCAAGATTACGCAAAAGCGTTTGAACTTTACCAACAAGCTGCAGAAAAAGGGCTGCCGGATGCGCAAAATAATTTGGCGTTGATGTATTTTGAAGGCCAAGGTGTGGCGCAGGATGTCACAAAAGCTAAGGCATGGTTTAAAAAATCGTGCGATAGTGGTGATGGGTTAGGCTGTGGTAACTATCGTATTATTGATGAAGCCGGCCTTTAATGGGTGCGCGCTTACTTAACGCCTCTAGTAAACGGCACTGTCGCGCATGGTGCGACAGTTTTCCAATTTTTAGGATTGAATCATGAATCAAACGATGAACAAGTGGTTTTTATCGTCTGCCTTGTGTGTTGTGCCAGCACTCAGCCACGCCGATAGCTTTTCTGAAACTAAAACCCGCGCAGAAGCAGGTGATGCGGTAGCGCAAGATGCACTCGGGACCATGTATGCTCACGGTGATAACGTCGCGCGGGATTATGACGAGGCGTTGCGTTGGTATAAACAGGCGGTTGCGCAAGGAAATGCTAGTGCACAAAGCCATCTTGGTGATCTTTATCGCTATGGTTATGGGGTTGAGGAAGATGATCGTGAGGCCGTTCGCTGGTATCAAAAATCCGCTGATCAAGGGTATGCTGAAGGTCAACATAAGCTTGGTGTGATGTATTCCTTCGGTAGTGGTGTTGATCAGGATTATAGTGCCTCACTACTTTGGGAGACAAAAGCTGCGGAACAAGGTCATAGCGAGGCGCAATTTAATATTGGTACCATGTATCACTATGGTGACGGGGTGGAGAAAGATTATGTGCAAGCTGTGCATTGGTATCAACAAGCAGCCGAACAAGACCACGGACCCGCGCAATATAACCTTGCATCATTGTATTACGCAGGGCAAGGCGTTGAGCAGAACGCAACGCTTGCGAAACAATGGTTAGGAAAATCGTGTGATAATGGTTTTCGCGAAGCGTGCTTTACCTACCGTCAGCTTGAAGAGCAGGGTTATTGATGCTCAGGGTAAAAATTGGCTTAACTACCTCCGATAAGGAAAAATATGGTACAAATTAAAAAAATAGCGGCGTTTGTCTTAATGATATGCCTTGCAGGAACGCTCTGGGCACATACCGAAGCTAGGCTTCCGATGCAAACAGATTCTGAAGAGATTCTGAGTGAGGCTGAGCTTGAGCAGATGGTCGAAGGGTTCAAAGCATTAGCTGATGAGGGACAGGCTGAAGCACAACTCAATCTCGGTTTGCTGTATGAGGTTGGTTTTGTGGTGGAACAGGATTATAGCGAAGCTGCAGACTGGTATCAAAAAGCGGCCGAGCAGGGTAATGCTGATGCGCAAAATAACCTTGGTGTGCTCTATAGCGATGGGCAGGGCGTTGAACAAGATGAAGATCATGCTGTTCGCTTGTATCAGCAAGCGGCAGAGCAAGGTCATCCTAGTGCGCAAAATAATTTAGCGGGTATGTATTTGAGTGGTCGTGGCGTTGCACAAGACGCGCAACAAGCGGTGCAGTGGTATCAAAAAGCGGCAGAACAAAATGAGCCACAGGCGCAATTTAATTTAGCGGTGATGCTTTACCAGGGCCAAGGCGTTGAACGAGATGTTGATCAGGCGATTAAGTGGTTTGGCGAGGCGTGTCAATATGGCGACCAAAGAGCCTGTGGCAATTACCGCCTGCTGAATAAAGAAGCTGAATAAAGCGACTGTCTTGTCTCGTTAATCAGGTATCAGTAAACCCAAAAAGCGGGCTATTCAGCTTGGCACGGGTGTATGATAACCCTTTGTAGGCGTGCTTTGAGGAGTGGTTATGCTTTTTGCCGTCATTGGTTTGGGTGTATTTGGGCGCAGCGCAGCTATCGAGCTACAGTCGATGGGCAATACGGTGATTGGCGTAGATATCGACGCACAAGAAGTCGATCGGTTGAGCGATGCGTTAACGCACTGTGTGATCGCTGATGCAACCGATCGTAGTACGCTGGAAGAGCTTAATCTCACGCAATGTGATGGGGTGTTGGTGAGTATTGGTGATAATTTAGAAGCCAGTGTGCTTTGCACGCTTAATCTGCGCGATATGGGGGTGCACAATGTGTGGGTAAAGGCGAAAAGCGATGCCCATCATGCTATTTTATCCGCGCTCAATGTACGACGCATTGTGCATCCGGAGCAAGATATGGGCAAACGTATCGCGCAGGCGATGAATTACCCGATGGTGCTCGATCATATGGCGTTAGGTGATGGCCTGTATGTGATTCATGTGCTGGCGAAAGCGTATTTTCATGGCCGTAACGTACGAGAAGCGTTTGCTGATTTACATGATATTGATGTGTTCATGGTGAAACGTGGTACGGAAGTGCTGCCTTGTCACGATGAGGATTTCATTATCAAAGCCGGCGATCATTTGCTACTCGGTGGGACGCTTGATGCGCTGCGCGAGTTGAGTAAAACCATGAAATCTTATGACCGTGCGCACGACAAATTATGATGTCTCGCTTTTTATTTAAGCACCCCCCGCTGATTCTCACCGTAGGTTTTTTGCTGTTGATCGCGCTCGGTGCGGTCTTGCTCTCGCTGCCCTTTGCCGCAAAAGAAGATATTGGCGCAACGCATGCGCTTTTTACCGCGACTTCAGCGGTCACAGTCACCGGTTTGGCAGTGGTTGATACCGCGCAATTTACCCTGTTTGGGCAAATCGTGATTATGTTGCTGATTCAATTTGGCGGTTTGGGCTTTATGACCTTTGCGGTGTTGGCGATGCTCAGCTTGCAGCGTCAGTTGAGTATGGCTGGGCAAATGGCGGCGCAAGAAGCATTTGGACAAGTGAGCTTGAATAAGATCACTTCCACCGCAGTGTCTGTGGTGAAAATCGCGCTGTTCTTTGAAGGCCTGGCTTTTGTGGTGCTGAGTATTTATTGGGGACGTGAGCTTGGCTGGGTGCAGGGGATGTATCAAGGCCTGTTTTACACCATTTCGGCATTTAATAACGCCGGGTTTGCGCTTAGTGCGGATAGTTTGATGCCTTATGTGGATAGTGTGGTGGTGAACCTGACGATCACCACCTTAATTATGGTTGGTGGCTTAGGGTTTCTTGTGCTGATGGATATCCGTGCGCAGCAACGCTGGCAGCGTTTTAGTGTCAATACCAAGGTGGTGCTGATTGCTACCGTGGTGCTGAATATACTTGCGTTTGTGCTGCTATGGGTGTTGGAATACGATAATGCTAATACGCTTGGTGGGTTGAGCGTTGGTGATCAAGCTTTAGCGGCGTGGTTCCAGACAATCACACCGCGCACTGCAGGGTTTAATACATTAAATACCGCTGAGCTCACCGACGGCAGCACGTTTTTAACGATTGTGCTGATGTTTATCGGTGGTGGCTCGCTATCGACCGCAAGTGGGTTAAAATTAGGCACATTTGTTGTATTATTACTCACCACGCGCGCGTATTTGCGACAGCAAAATCAAGTAACGGTATTTGCGCGTAGTGTTCCCGAGCGGCAAGTAAAAAAAGCGCTGGCGATGACTATCATCACCGGCATTATGATTATGGTGAGTGTGTTTATCTTGTTGGTTATTGAAGAGCGGCATAGTTTTTTGGATGTGGTGTTTGAAGTGGTTTCTGCATTGAGTACGGTGGGTTTATCTCGAGGGTTAACCTCACAGCTTTCGTCATTAGGCGAATGGGTGTTGATGGCGATGATGTTTGCCGGGCGAATTGGACCACTAACCTTGGCCTATTTTATTGCGTTGCCCAAAAAATCACGTGTGCAATACGCGCAAACCTCCATTCAGGTGGGCTAAATGCGCAACCAATCCACACTATTTAGCCAGCTATGGCGCAGCATCACGCTTGGCATTCCACTGATTGCGACACAGCTGCTTGGCTATGCGCCAACGGTTATCGATACAATCATGGCCGGCGATGATAGTCCGCTGACTCAGGCAAGCGTTGGCTTGGCCGGGCAAATTTATTCGATGATTTTCTTATTCATGCTTGGGACCACGATTGCGATCTCGGCAACGGTATCGCATTATCACGGCAACGGCGACGCGCGGCGTATTCGGCGTAGTTTCCAGCAAGGGCTGTGGTTGAGTATCTTGCTCGGCGTGCTGACCTTTTTCCTCGTTTTATTGGCCTCGAATGTGCCGTATTGGATTGGTACAGTACCCAACGTTGCCCGCGAAGCTAATCATTATCTGCTGGTGATGGCGCCGGGTGCGGCGATTTTTGTTGTTGCGTTAAGCGGACGATTTTTCCTAGAAGGCATGGCGCATCCGCGCAGCAATATTATTATTCAGGTGTCGCTGTTGCCGGTGAATATCATCGGTAACTATGTGTTTCTTACCGGCTGGTGGATTTTCCCAAAACTCGGCGTTCCTGGAATGGCGCTTGCCACGATTACCACCTTTATCCTCTATGCGTTGTTGCTGTTTTATGGGATTTACCGCAATCCGCGTTGGCGCAATTTACGTCTATTTCAATCATTTGCACCGATTGATTGGCTGCAAATTCGTCTGTTGCTCAAGGTCGGGGTGCCGATTGCGGTGGCGATTGTCATGGAAGCCGGGTTATTTAATGTGATTGGTTTGATCGTCAGTCGCGATGGTGAGTTGATCACTGCAGCGAATCAGATTGCGCTGAATTTATCCGGCATGATGTTTATGCTGCCTTTGGGCTTATCGTCAGCGATGACCATTCGTGCGGCTAATGAGCAAGGGCGCGGCGATTATCGCGCGGTTTATCATGTGGCGCTTGGTGGGATTATTCTCGGAGTGCTCTTGATGTGTGTGTCGGCAAGTGTATTGATCAGTTTGCGTGAATCAATTGCTGCACTCTATACCGATAATGCTGAGATTATCGGTATAGTCAGCAGTGTGCTGGCGATTATTGCCATTTTTCAGATCGCCGATGGTACACAAGTAATCGCCGCCGGGATTCTACGTGGATTGCAAGATACCCGTGTGGCGATGTACTTCGCGATTCTCGGGTATTGGATTTTAGGCTTTCCGGCCGGGTTAACCTTTGCTTATGTGTTTGACTTTGGGCTCTACGGCTTGTGGGGCGGGCTTGCTGTTGGACTGGCGATTAATGCCGTGCTGGGTTCATGGCGGGTGTTTTCTCTGATTAAACACAAGCAATCGACTTAAATTGCTTTGTCTTAACATTAACGCAGCTGCGGATTAAGAAAAGACAACGCAATAATATCGATGCATGAATTAACGTAGTGGCGTATCAAGTACTTAAGCTGACGAACTTTAGGAGGTAGGTTATGCTCCATTTATCTGATAAATCATTATTAAAATCAAAATGTTTGATCGAAGACGGCTGGTATGGCGCAACAGATCAGGCTGAGATTGCAGTCACCAATCCTTTTAATGGCGATGTGCTTTCTCATGTGCCGCAGCTGAGCGCTGAACAAATCACCTCGGTGATTCAGTTCGCGAGTAAAACACAAAAATCCTGGGCGCGGCGAACCGCTGAGGATCGTGCGCAGTTGATGCACTGCTGGGCGGATTTAATTGATGAACACACCCAGGACCTTGCCGCGATCATGACCGCAGAACAAGGTAAGCCGCTTAAAGAATCACTCGGCGAAATACGTTATGCGAACAGCTTTATTCGCTGGTTTGCTGAAGAAGGAAAACGCGTCTATGGTGATACGATTCCGGCGAAATCGCCCGATTTGCGTTATGTGGTGATCAAGCAGCCTGTTGGTGTATGTGCAGCGATTACGCCATGGAATTTCCCGGCTGCGATGATTACGCGCAAAGTCGCGCCAGCTATGGCAGTGGGTTGTACCAGTATTGTCAAACCGGCAACCGAAACCCCATTAACCGCGCTAGCGATAGGTGAACTGGCGCTGCGCGCAGGGATTCCAGCCGGTGTGCTGCAAATTGTTACCGGTAAATCCTCAGAGATTGGCGGGGTGCTTACCTCAAGCGTTGAGGTGCAGAAATTATCGTTTACCGGCTCAACCGAGGTTGGGCGAACGCTGATGGCACAATGCGCACCCACCTTGAAAAAACTCTCCATGGAACTCGGTGGCAATGCACCATTTATTGTTTTTGCGGATGCGGATATTGATGCAGCAGTCGATGGTCTTATCGCCTCGAAATACCGTAACGCCGGACAAACGTGTATCTGTGCGAACCGTATTTACATCGAGCAGAGCATTGCTGAAGCATGTATCGCTAAGTTAAGCGACAAAGTGCGTGCGTTGCGCGTTGGCGATGGAGCACAAGAGCAAACCGATATTGGGCCGCTGATTAATAAAGATGCGCTTGATAAAAATAAAGCGCTGGTCGCTGATGCGCTGGAAAAAGGCGCACAATGTGTGCTTGGTGGTCATCCTCACGAAGCCTCAGCATTGAGTTTCGAGCCAACCATCTTAACCGGTATCACGCAAGAAATGCGGATCGCCCATGAAGAAATCTTTGGCCCGATTGCCGTGATTAATACCTTTACTAGCGAAGAAGCAGTGATTGCTGCAGCTAATGATACGGAGTTTGGATTGGCGGCTTATTTTTATACCAACGATGCCGCAAGGTCCTGGCGGGTTATGGAGCGGCTTGACTATGGTATGGTGGGTCATAATACCGGGTTGATTTCAACTGAAGTAGCGCCATTTGGTGGGGTCAAACAATCTGGGTTTGGCCGTGAAGGCTCAAAATATGGCATCGAAGAATATCTCAACATCAAATATTGGTGCACCAGCGTCTAGTTTACTTAAACTCAAATCTGATCGTTGTGCTAAAACCAAGGTGGTTCACCATTTCTTAATGGCGTCTTAGACTGCTTTGTTGTACGTTAAGAGGCGTCAAAGGCGCGTTAGGTAAGTGGCTCTTTGCATAGCGTTTTTTAACTAATGGAGGTTGATATGAGTATTATTGCTTGGTTAGTTGTTGGATTGGTTGCTGGTTGGCTTGCAGGTTTGGTTGTTAAAGGCGGCGGTTTCGGGCTGATTGGCGATATTATTGTTGGCGTGATTGGTGCGTTTATTGGTGGTTGGCTCGGTGGCGTGCTGGGTTTTGCCACTCAAACATCCGGCATTAATTTGCCGACGATTGGTACGGCCTTTTTAGGCGCCGTTGTTTTGTTGGCGATTTTAAAAATGATTAAACGTGCCTAGTTTTAAGCGTAAAACGTTGCAAAGGGTGGTCTGTGATAGGCCACCCTTTTTTTAGGCGTATAAGTCGGGTAATTGCAAAATATCGCTAAGTTCAGTGAGTGCGGCGTGTGTTTCGCTTAAAAGTGCAGAGTCGCCGAGTTCTTCAGGATTGAGTTGATCGCGATAATGGCGCGTTACCCAATCGCACAATGTGGCGTATAAATCTTCAGTGAGTAACACATTACCTGAAAGGGCGGCTATCTCACGCTCAGTAAGCACCACCCGCAAACGCAAACACGCAGGCCCGCCGCCATTAGCCATCGATTGGCGCACGTCGAAATAGCGCACGTCAGCAATCGAAGGATGTTGGCGCAGAGTATGCTCTAGGTAGCGTTGTACGCTGGGATAATCTTGGCAGTTGCTCGGGGCGATGAGTACCTGCTGATCGCCTAAGCTGACCAGTTGTGAATTAAATAAATAACTCCCCACAGCATCAGAGACCGGAACAGCATCACGTGGCACTTCAATCACGCTAAAATCAGCACCACAACGCGCTTGTAGCGCGTTATAAACTGCCGCTTGATCGACAAAGGCATCCTGGTGAGTGAATAAAACCTGACGATTACCCACAGAAATCACATCGTTATGAAACACGCCGGCATCAATCACCGCAGGATTTTGCTGGGCAAACACGCATTGATCTTCGGCAAGACCATGCAGGCGTGCGATCGCTTCAAAGCTTTCACGGGTTTGGCGAGCAGGAAAGTTCTTAGGCGCAGCGCCACCACTAAATACCGATTTACCGTACACAAAAAAGTGCACCCCAGCATCGCCATACTCACGACAAAAGCGGGTGTGATTCGCTGCACCTTCATCGCTGTGAATGCCATCAGGTAGCGCCTGATGATGAGCAAAATGCTCAGGGTTAGCAAAAATCGCTTTTAAGCTACGTGCCGTTTGTGCAACTTCCATCGCACGGTGCGGCATAGAGAGTAAGTTTGCCGGCGTGAAATGAACGCGACCATCAGCGGTATCGGCCGAAGGTGCAATCGTTGCCGCATTGGCGACCCACATATTCGACGCCGAATGGCAAATATTGCGGTATTCACGATGGTCTTTGAGGCTGTTTAACACAGCGCTATCGTTACCAGTAAACCCTAGCGCGCGTAAATAAGGCATATACGGACGCACATGCGGCGGCAAAACGCCTTGTTTTAGCCCGCTGTCAGCAAGCGCTTTCATCTTAGCGAGTCCTTGCAGGGCGGCTTGTTTGGGCGATGACGCCTGGCCTTTATTGTTCGCTGAGGCAACGTTGCCAAATGATAAGCCGGCATAGTTGTGCGTGTTACCAACCAGGCCATCAAAATTAATTTCGTGAGCCGTACTCATGCTATTCCTCTATTCGTTATCGTGCGCTTACGTATCAGTAGCGCGTGTTCGTGTGTTTTGATTGTCGTAATGATTAGCGGCTGTTGCTCATACCCGGCGGTTGTTCGCTTGGGATGTGTAAGTGATCGCTACTCACGCTCGCCACCGGATAGGCACAATAATCTGCTGCGTAATACGCACCCGGGCGATGGTTACCTGAACAACCTGTGCCACCAAATGGCGCATTACCGCTCGCGCCAGTAATCGGCTTGTTGCGGTTAACAATGCCTGCTTGTGAGAGGGTATAGAAGCGTTGCCAAGCCTCATCATCTTCGGTAAAAATACCTGCAGAGAGGCCGTACTGGGTGGCATTGGCCAGTGCGATCGCTGCATCCAAATCGGACACGCGATAGACTTTCAGTAAAGGGCCAAAATGCTCTTCATCAGGCACATCTTTTGCCTCGGTTAGATCTATAATCGCCGGGCTGAGATAAGGCTTATCTTCTTCTAAGCGCTGCATGGTGAGCAGCGCTTTGCCGCCGAGCGCGATTAAATCTTCCTGGGCGTTGAGAAGATGATTCGCAGTCGTGTTGTTGATCACCGTTGCATAAAATGGCGCAGGA
Source organism: Suttonella sp. R2A3 (assembly GCF_021513215.1). NCBI lineage: Bacteria > Pseudomonadati > Pseudomonadota > Gammaproteobacteria > Cardiobacteriales > Cardiobacteriaceae > Suttonella > Suttonella sp. R2A3. Next base: position 1,643,750 of record NZ_CP090975.1, read on the forward strand.
TCAGCATCGGGTGCGGCAATATGCAAGGCTTTGCTCGCCTCAACCAGCGCGGCAATAAAGCGATCGCCTGCTTCCCCATGCGGGACAATGAGACGACGTGCGCAGGTACAGCGCTGGCCGGCGGTGATAAACGCCGATTGAATGGTGTGATAGACAGCCGCATCGGTCGGCGCATCATCGAGCACCACTAAAGGATTGTTACCCCCCATTTCAAGGGCGAGAATTTTTTCCGGCTGTCCGGCGAACTGCTCATGGATGAGCTTGCCAACCTGAGAACTGCCAGTAAAAAAGAAACCACGCAGCAGAGGATGTGCGGTGATGGCTTTTGCGGTATCGAGCTCACCTGGAAGGAAATTGATTACCCCCGCTGGAACACCTGCTTCAGCGAGTAGTGCCACCATGCGCTCACCACTGCGTGGGGTTTGTTCACTAGGCTTAAACACAAGCGTATTGCCGGCAATCAGTGCTGGAATAATATGGCCATTGGGTAGGTGGCCTGGGAAATTATACGGGCCGAATACGGCACACACGCCATGTGGGCGGTGCTCTAAACGGGTACGCATTGATGCGTCACCGCTGCTTTTCTCGCCCGTGCGCTCTTGGTAAGCGGTGATCGACAAAGCCACTTTACCAATCATTGATCCGGCTTCTGTACGACATTCCCACAGCGGCTTACCGGTGTCGAGCATGATATCGCGAGCCATAGTTTCTTTGTGTGCTTCGAGCAATGCTTGATAACGCTTGACGATCGAGATTCGCTCTTCCAGTGGTCGCAGCGCCCAGGCGCCAAACGCATCGGCAGCAGCTTGAAACGCACGATCAACATCTTCGCTGCTTGCGCTGTGTCCTTGCCAGACAACTTCGCCAGTGGCGGGGTTGGTTGCAGTGAGTTCATCGCCCTGACCAGGAGACCATTGACCGTTAATAAAACATTGTTGCATGATCATTACTCCACCATTTGAATCGATTGCACTGAGTCACCAGCTTGTACACCAAGCACAGTGGCGGCTTCCTGAGAAAGTGTGATGGTCGTGTTACTGACTTCTGCCGCGCAGACGGTCACACGGTAGCGGCTGATGTTGCCGTTACTGATGATGTGTCGTGGGGCATCGTTGGGTTCACCAATCACCACTTCACGTGGCTGGGCTTCTTCAACCGATTTAATTAACGAGCGGTGGCATTGTACGGTGGGGCCGCCATCGAACACATCAACATAACCATCGTGGCGGAAGCCTTCTTTTTCGAGCATATAAATCGCTTTGATCGACACATCGTGCGGCTTACCAATACATTCAGCAGCATCTTTGGGTAATAAATTCACATATACCGGATATTTCGGCATCAAATCTTGAATAAACTGACTGCCGTGAGTCGCTGAAATGCGGTCGGCGTTTTCAAACGGCAGATCAAAGAATTTCTTGCCTAACGCCTGCCAAAACGGTGAATGCCCTTCTTTGCTTTGCCAGCCGCGCATCTCTGCGATAATCGTTTCAGAAAAACGCTTAGGGAAATCCGCGAACATCAAATAGCGTGCACGCGAGAGGAATTGTCCGGTGTGGTTTATGCGATAGGGTTCGCGCAAAAACAGTGAGCCGATTTCGGTGGCGCGGGTGAAATCGTTGACTAAATTGAGTACGCGAATTTCGAATAATTTATTCAGCGTTTCAGAGTATTTAACCAGCAGCGATTGTTTGTAAGAATAAAAGGGTGTGGTGGTGCCGATGCCGACATAAATCGCAGTAGTGCCGACCACATGCCCGGTTTCGCTATCCTCGGCGACCATAAAATAGACGCCGTGATCAGAAAAAAGCGTTTCGTCGTTATTGCTAAAGGTATCTTTTGATAGACGTACGCGTTCCATCCAGGTGTTGAGGTCGCTAGGCATGGAGGTCATGCCTGTGCCGACTTCCTCCGACATCTGTAGCAAATCGTCTAGATCGCGCTCCTCAACGGGGCGTAAAAACAGCATAAAATCTCCTCTAAGCTTATTCGAGAATGATGTCGCCACTGGCAAAGCCGAGCAACATCAATGCAGAAAGTTTGGCGCGCTCGCTGAGCGAGTCGAGCAACACAAATTCATCAGCGCTATGGATATTACCACCCCGCACGCCGAGGGTGTCGATATTGGCCATGCCCAGCGCTTTGAGGTTATTACCATCGCAGCAACCACCAGTGGCAATGATTTCTGTGGGTAAACCTAATTCGTTGTTGACCCGTTCTAGCGCGGCAAATAGCGCTTTTTGTGTGTTATCCATCGGTTTGGCAGGGCGGGTGAGGTTGCCATGACGGCTAATCTCAAAGCCTTCAGCCTGATGGTTGGCGATCACCTCATCAACAGCGCGTAAAATCGCTTGAGCATCTTCATCACTGGCCACACGAATATTAAAACGCATGATCGCTAAATCCGGCACCACATTCAGCGCGGATCCACCTTCGATAGTCGCGATATTAAGCGTGGTCGGGTGGTTGGGATCATTCAGCGCAGTCAGATCGCTAATGATCGCGGATAATTTAGCAATCGCGTTGCGTCCATCATAAAACGCGCGTCCGGCATGCGCGGCTTGTCCACGCACGACCACGCTAAAATTGCCCGAGCCTTTACGCTCGCCAACGAACTCACCGCCGGGTAAGCTTGGCTCATAAATCATTCCAAAGGCGTTGTCTTTAAAACGCTCAAAAATCGGCGCAGAAGATTGTGAACCAATTTCTTCATCCGGGCTTAAGTACACATCCCAGCCAATATCGGCCGCACACGTTTCGCGCTCCAGCGCTTTGAGCGCAGTGAGCATCACTAGAATGCCACCTTTCATATCCGCTACACCCGGGCCGTTGAGTCGGTTGTCATTTTGTATTTGACAGCGTTGGAAAGAGTGATCTTTTGGGAAGACGGTGTCTAAGTGGCCGCACAAAAAAATGCGCTTTTTTGCCTCAGGGCGTTTGCGGATGATCAGGCCATCAGCCACCGTTTGCGGCACTTCTTCGCCGTGTTGATTGACGACATTAAATGGTTTGAGGTTGACTTGCTCGATGCTGTCTTGTTCGTCAAGCAGCTCAGAAAATGCCGCGCGCATCACTTCACGGTACGCATCGACCCCGGCGTGGTGATAACTGCCAGAGTTAATATTCGCCCATTCGATGAGGGTTGCGACCAACGATTGCTGTTGGTCGTCAATCCAGCTTAGCGTTTCGGCATAACGCGCGCTTAATCGTTCACTCATTTAGCCACAGATTCCAACGCTTTAATCAGCGCATCGATCTCTGCTTTGTCAACAATCAGTGGTGGCAAGAAGCGCAAAGAGTTACCGCCGGCTTTGACCACCAAAACCTGTTGCTCGTCGCGCATTTTGACTAACAGTTCGGTATTTTCCGGGGTCACTTTGATACCAAGCATCAACCCCATACCGCTTACCTCACCATAAACCTCAGGTACGCGCTTACTTAATTCAGTGAGCTCGCTGCGTAAATAGTCGCTCATCTTGCGCACGTGGGTTAAAAACGCTTCGTCACTAACAGTGTCGAGCATGACATTGCCAACAGTGGTGGCCAGCGGGTTGCCGCCAAAGGTTGAGCCGTGGGTGCCGATGACCATGTGCTTGCCGATTTTTTCGTTGGTCAAGCAAGCGCCAATCGGGAAACCGCCACCAAGGCCTTTAGCGCTGGAGAGAATATCAGGGGTGACGCCCAGGGTTTGGTAGGCATACAACGAGCCGCTGCGACCAAATCCGCATTGTACTTCGTCAAACATCAACACCAGATCGTGCTCGTCACACAGTGCGCGTACGGCTTTTAAATACTCAGGATCGGCGACTTTAATCCCGCCTTCGCCTTGAACCGGTTCTAAAATGATGCCGGCGGTGTGTTCGCCAATCATTGCCTTGAGTGCGTCGATATCGCCAAAAGGTACTTGGTCGAAGCCATAATCGGTGGGGATAAAGCCTTTGGTGTAGGAAGGGTTGCCTGAAGCGCCAACGGTAGCGATGGTGCGACCGTGGAATGAACCACTCATACCAATGATGCGGTAGCGTTCAGGGCGACCATTATCATAATGGTAGCGGCGAATCGCTTTTAAGCCGCATTCATTCGCTTCTGCGCCAGAGTTGGCAAAAAATACGCGATCGGCAAAGGTTTGTTCAGTGAGTTTGTTCGCCAATTGCTCGCCTGAGTCCACACGAAACATATTCGATAAATGCCAGATGCCCCCAGCGGCTTCGCGCAAAGCATTTACTAATTTAGGATGCGCGTGCCCTAAGGCATTAACCGCAATCCCTGAGGAGAAATCTGAATAACGATCGCCGTTATCAGCATAAAGATAGCAGCCATCGCCACTGGTAAATAAAACCTCTGGTGGGGCGTAGCAGGGCATAATCGATTCGCGCATAATAATCTCCAATGGTTGAAAAACGGGCTACCTTAGTGACTGATTGCTATCAGCTGCTCCATTATAAAACGCCAGTGAATCAGCGAATATAGGATTTGTTAACCAGTCAACAGGTCGTTCTAACACGGCAGCACGTGCATTTTGATCCTGCTAAGCATAGCAATATTTTATCTCAAGGCAATCAACATATTTTCTATAGGTTATGAGTTTAAGTTATAATGTTGCGATGAATGAACAACCCTTTGTTAACCTACCGAGCACGAAAGCTCTGCGCTATTTTGTCACCACCGCGCGCCTGCTTAGCGTAACAGCCGCCGCGCAGGCGCTCTATGTGAGCCAGGCCGCGGTGAGCAAACAGATCAAAGGGCTTGAAACCCAGCTTGGTCAGGATTTATTTATCCGCGATAAACAGCGTCTGTATTTAAGCGAGCTTGGGCAGTGGTATTATCAAGAGGCGGTGGCTGTGCTGCGTCGTATGCAACATTTATCACACGCAGTAGAAGATAACGAACAAACGAACCACACCTTGCATATCGGTGTGCTCACCACCTTTGCTGCACAATGTTTAATTCCGCTCCTTCCCGATTTATATCAGCGCTATCCTTGGCTGCGGCTGCGCTTATCGGCTGATTCTGGCACGATTGATTTTAGCGCGAAGCCTTATGACGCGATGATTTCATTTAACAATGAAGTGCCCGCTGGGGTTTCAGTGAGCAACCTACACAATGAGCGGCTCATTGCCGTTGCTTCGCCATCTTTACTCGATGGTGAGGCTGATTATGCAGTGCTCGCTAGCCTGCCTCAGTTGACCTTTACCCCGCGCCCATTGCTGTGGCATGAATGGTTTAGCGGTAGTGGTTTTGATCCTCAGCCACCGCAAGCGGGTCTGCTTTTTGAAACCTTTCATATGCTCATTCAAGCAGCGATTGCCGGACTGGGGGTGGCGCTGATCCCATCGTTTTTCTTAAATCACGAACTCGAAAGCGGGCAGTTACAGCGCATCCATACCCATGTGCTTGAATCTGAACGTGGCTATTTTTTAGCGGTTCCTAATGCACAAACCAATAACCCAGGGATTATCACACTACGCCAATGGTTGGCTGAGGTGCTTTGAACCTTTATGAGCTTGGTGGTTGGTGGGGGAAAATGAAAAGCCTCCGAGTGGAGGCTTTTGAGTTTGGGTTATTATTCTCGATGATCGGTGATTTTGCGTTTATGGCGTCGTACCTGTTTATCGAGTTTATCAGCCAAGCTGTCGATGGCGGCGTACATATCATCATGCGCCGCGTCGCCGTGGAACGTTTTACCGGATGAGACGTGCAAGGTTCCTTCAGCGATTTTCTGGTGGTTTTCTGTTTTAAGAGTAATTTGCGCACTGGTGATTCTATCGTGGTGCCCCTCAATTCTGGCGAGCTTCTCTTCAACATAGTTACGCATCGCTTCGCTGATGTCCAACTGCTTACCGGTAATGTTGTACTGCATAAGTCGCTCCTTTATTATTGTTTAAGGCGAATCCTTCGGCGGATTCGGGATTAAGTGTTCACTTAATCACAAGCTGACATTATCAGAATGCTTAATATCCTGCAAGTTAAGAACTGGTTCATTAGCGGGACGTTAATTCATTTGTTCTATAAACAATAAAGTTATTCATTATAAAAATAACAAAATATGAATTGCTGCATGCACTATATGTTTGGTGTGTATGCTTGCACCTACCATTGATAGCGTAAGCCAACCTGTCCACTTAAACCCTGGCGCGATTTATTGTCTAAAGTGTGTATGTATTGCGCACTACCGTAGAGCGTACTTTGGTTACCGAGAGGGATTTGTCCGCCAGCATCGATTTCTATCCAGGTCTTGTGGTCAAGCTTTTCACGAATGTTGGTTTGACCAACGCGAACCTTGGTGGGATGTAGCAGTTCCTGCAACACATTGGCCGTAATATACGCATTACTTGCGCGTTTATTGGTTTTTTGTGGTTTGTTGTTGTAGCCAATACGCACACCAAGGCGTGGACGCAAACTCTGGCTTATGCTACTACCTACACGGCTGATGGCATCGTTGAACTTGTTGTAGCGTGTCATTTGCCAGGAGAGCTGCGCCTGTGGCTCAATATACCAATGCTCACGGTTGTTAATGGCGCGTGGTCTGCCGGCCTCAACCGAGGCCGTAACACCTAAGCCTTGCTGTGTGGCATTGATGCCATAGCGATCTTGGAAGCGATTGCGTAGGTAATGTACGCCACCGATGATGTTCAGATAATCGCCTTGTTCGTTATAGCGGGTATGGTAGCCACCAAGCGTCAATGTGTCACTATCTAGATCGCCGGAATACGTCGCCTGGCCAAGTAATGAACGTTTGCGGTCAAATAGGGCTGCATCGCTATTGGCGTAGCCTGCATATATGCCGCTATGTTGGCGCCTTTGTTGGTTGTCGCGATTGATATCCATATCCCATCCAAACTGGATGAGTTGGGTATTTTGTTCTAAAGCGAACCGCTCTTTACCTTCGAGGGTGATGTTATTAACATGCGTGCGTCCCCAGGTTTGTTGGTCATGCGAGGTTTCAGTGTTCCAACGTAACGATTCTTGTTCGCCCACGCGTTGATGTAAACGATTGCCTGAAAGGGCATTTAGCGTTTCCTGGTTGGCTAATTGTGCCATCACATAGCCTGGTATAGCGGGTCGATAAATTTCTGGAGCATTCGATGAATTGGTGTAATGACTGCGTAGATAAAAATCTCCATCACTAACTTCACGGAGTAAACGATATTCATAAGCACCTGATTGGACAGGACGTGCCAGGCTAAAATTATCAGCTTGTGAGCTGCCATCGATTTGGATGAGTTTGATACCATTAACCGTCTGTCCACCTGGTCCTCCTGAATTGGTGACGGTTACCTTGGTTTTGCCCGAAGTATTACCGCTGACAATCAGTTTATCGGTTGGGCTATTATCATCACCTAGCTGAGTGTTCATTAATAAGCTGCCATCATCGCCAGCATAATCACCATCGATTGTGAGTTCGCTAAATTGACCGCCGCTCGTCTGGCGAAGATTGATGGTAGCATTTTGGTTGTACACATCCCCGGTAATGCGCGAGACGCTACTATCAGAGCGCATAGCTAAGTGGCTGCCTTCGCTAAGGAATAACCCCCCGACTTGATCGCCAGCGCTGCCTTTGCCGACGATAAGGTTGTCGCCAGTTAAGGTCAGTTGACTGCGATTGATATTAATGCGTTCCCAGTTTTTCAGTCGATCCGCTGAGTACTCACCATAGATATCATTCAAGGTTAGGTTGTCAAATTCATTGCTGACATCAACATCCACACCGCCATCGATCTCAGTGATGTTGCTGAGATCGGTCATATTGAAGGTGAGTTGATCATTGCCGTCATTAAGGCTGAATGCACCTGCTAATGTAGCTGCGCCTACGGTCGTTATCGAATGCCCACCGTCGTTGAATAAAACCTGCTCACCACTCAGCTCCGCACTGTCGCTAATGTTAATTATTGAGGTGTTTTTTGGCTCATTTTTTGCAACTTGCGTGCGCGTCTCAAGGGCGTTACGTGTCGTGCGAATATTTCCCTGAATATCGAGCGTAATATCACCTTGGGTTGCGATCGCGGTAATGCCATTGGCTTGATTGCCGCTAGAGAAAATCTCACCGGTATCGTTTTGTTGCACGGTAACTTGTTTACCTGCTGCGGCAAAAACACCACTGATTGGTAGCCCATAGGTACCTGCACCAGTGGTTGTGATACTACCTGCTTGAGTGATTGTGGCTGTGCCATCTTGGCCGCCTTGAGCGGTAATGCCATTGGCTTGATTACCACTGGTCTTGATTGCTGCACCTTGGCTTTGCGTAACTTCTACCACGCCAGCATTCGCAAATGCTGCTAAATCCTCAACAATATAGCCTTCGCCTGTTTGTGCGACGATCCCCTCAGAGGCATTGCCAGAAGTGGTAATACTGCCACCCGATTGTATGACTTTGGCTTGGGTGGTGATAGAGGCTGAATCACTAGCGTCATATGCTGAAGTTTTAGCCACTAAACCATCGCTATCTTCACCGTTAGTGGTGATCTCGCCAGCAGTTTGGGTGGCTTCAGTGCGTCCTTGAGAGCCAGGGTGGAAAGCATAAGCCCCTGTGCTTGTGCTTTGTTGGGTGGTGATCGTGCCGCCGTTCACAGAGACGATAGCGGTGCCTTGCTGGTTTAATCCTTGATCATCTGGATCTCTGAATCTTGCCAAGACGCCATGAGCACCAACGCCATCAGTACTAATCTGACCATTTTCCATCTTAGCTTGAGCTATTTGCTCAGCATTAGGGTCAGTACTTTGAACTTCTGATCGAATAGCGTGACTTTCGTCACCAGTAAGGTCTAGTGTGCCGCCATAGAGTGTGGCGTAAGCGTTACCTGAGCTGGTTTGAGGGCCTTCTGGGTTAGCAATACGCGCAAAAATCGCATTGCTATCATGAGCATTTACCGTGATGTTTGTGCTACCAGTGTCTTCGCGCACTTCAGCAATGGCATTGCCTTGACCCTCTACACGAGTAATTACAGCACGTGAATTGTTATTGTTAATATATATTTCACCACCAGTCATACGAGCGGTCGCATCGGCGCTATTATCGGTATTCCTGATAACTGCTTGTACACCGTGTGTGCCGATACCTTGTGTATCATTCACGGTGATGGTTCCACCAGTCATTGTGGCGTTTGCTGCACCTGATCCAGTTTGTATTGCAGCAACACCGATAGAATTGTGGTTTTCTATATCGCTGTCTGTGCCGACGATGATGTTGCCCCCATTCATAGTCGCGGTTGCTGTTCCTTTGCCCCTGACACTAGCAGCAACCCCGGCGCTGTAGCTACTGGTGTTGGTGGTGATACTGCCGGCGTTTAATACTGCCTGAGCATTTCCATCATGGGTATTGGCGTCTAAGCCGTGAGCGCTGCCATCTCCCATCGTGCGTATTTCACCGCCATTCATGGTAATGTTTGTGTCGCCAGTACCATCAACACGAGCGCCAACCGCAGAAGAGCCTTGTTGTGCGGTATTTATGCTACCGGCTTTTTCCCCTAGAACAATGTTGACATCACCATTTTGTTCAATATGTCCATAAATGCCACGCGCATATGTGCCATTGGTATTTATTGCGTCGAATGCTTGAGCATCCACTTTGATACTGGCTTCTTCATTGCCTTTATAGCGTAGAGCAATACCGCCGCCACCAAAATAATTGCCCGTTTTATCAATGCTGATCGCTGAATCATTGGCTTCGAGGGTGATCTGTGATTCAGTAATGCCATTTTTAATGAAGCTATTACCAGAACCTGAGGTGCAGTAATAAGCAACATTGTCACCAGTGATATTACTTGGTGGGCAGTTTATACCGCCAACAGCTTGGGTTGAAAACAGCGCACTCAACACACCGAGCGATAGTGCTGAGCAGGCACGGGTGTGCGGTTGTTTGCTTAATTCGCTTACCGCAACCCAAACGCCTAATGCTTCATTCCAGATGGTTTTATAAATATGATTCATTCCCTGTCCTTTTGCTCCAAGGTGTTGCTATTGCAGTTCCTCTGCAAGCTAGAGCGCTAAACTTAAATCAATAATTTTTATAATTTAATGTAAAGCAAGGACTATGCCACTGGTGATTTATGTTTATGACTTATGGGTAATCGCCCAGACGCGATGAATATTCGGGCGACGCTGAAAATCAAAATCGATCGTTGCCGGGCTGATTTCCTCGACGTGATATGCCTCACTAATCGCTTCATCGAGCTTAAAGCCCCGATAGTTATTGGAAAAATACAGCGTACCACCTTTGGCTAAACGGCGCATGCAGGCATCGATCAGGGTGCGTTGGTCGTGCTGTACATCAAACACGCGATCTTCTTTTTTGGTGTTCGAAAAGGTTGGAGGGTCGCAGAAAATGAGATCAAATTCGCTCTGGCCTTCAGCAATCCAGCGCATCACATCGGCTTTGATTAAACGATGGCGGTCGCTTAAGCCATTGGCGTCAAAATTGCGTTGTGCCCAGTCGAGATAAGTTTGGGAGAGGTCTACGCTGGTGGTGTAACTCGCGCCACCAAGCGCTGCGTGCACACTGGCGCTCGCGGTGTAGCAAAACAAATTGAGTACACGCTTGCCTTCGGCCTCCCGCGATAGGCGTTCGCGCATCAGGCGATGGTCTAAAAACAGTCCGGTATCGAGGTAATCGTATAAGTTGACTAGTAAGGTGGCCGCGCCTTCTTGAACGCCAAACCATTGCTCTCGTGCTTCACGCTGCTGGTATTGCTGTTTGCCGCTTTGTCGTGCGCGCGTTTTCAGCACCACGTGTTCTGCTGGAATGTCTAAAACTTCCGGAATAACCTGCACCACATCATAAACGCGTTGTCGCGCCTTATCAGGGTCGATGGTTTTCGGTGGCGCGTATTCCTGCACATGCGCCCAGTCAGCATATACATCAATCGCAAAGGCGTATTCAGGCATATCTTGATCATATACCCGCCACGCATTGGTGCCACGTTTCGCCGCCGCTTTACGTCCGCTCTTGACGTTCTTGCGCAAGCGATTGGCGAACATTTGCGCCTGATCGCTGAGTTTCGGTGCATCAGGGGCTGCGCTCTCATCGGCGTCTTCGGGTTGGCTGGCGCGCAAGTAAAGCGCAATTCGCGATTCAATCGCGCCGTTAAACGCCTGATAGGTTTTATCGCTACGCAAATGCAGCCGTTTGAGCATATCCTGATTGCTGGAAATCAGCGCCATATGCCAGTCGGCAGGGAAGGTTTTAAACGCTTGCCCGAGCGCTTCGTAAGTTGCGATGAGATCCGGTAATTCACCAATACGTTCGCCATAAGGTGGGTTCGAGAGCAAGAGCCCTTGCTGGCCGTAGGCAGGTTGGGCGCGTAAATCCGCAACACTGCGGCGCTCTAGATGAATCAGTGATTCAAATCCAGCTGCGGCAATATTGGCTCTCGCGGCAGCAAGAGTACGTCCGTCTTGGTCAAAGCCGTATATTTTGTTCTTGATCGCCGCTAAACCGGCTTCAGCACGCGCATTGGCTTCATCACGTAAGCGTCGCCATTGTGCCGGCACATGGCTCTGCCAATGTTCAAAGCCAAAGCGTTCACGTTGCAGACCAGGAGCAACGTCAGCGGCCATCATGATTGCTTCAATGAGCAACGTTCCTGCGCCACACATCGGATCGATCAGCGAAGCGCCTTGTGCGGCGAGTTTTGGCCATTGTGCGCGGTAGAGCAGGGTGGCCGCGAGGTGTTCCTTAATAGGCGCCACGCCTTGCGCCTGGCGATAGCCGCGCTGATGCAGTGCACCGCCGGAAAGATCGAGCGCCAGCGTGACCTTGCCTTTACGCAGGTGTGCCTCAATGCTGATATCGGGGTTTTTACTATCAACATCCGGACGACGATGCAGCTTGCTGCGTAGCACATCAACCACTGCGTCTTTAACCTTGAGTCCGCCAAACTGGGTGTTACGGATACCACAGCCGATGCCGTTAAATCGTACAGCAAAGGTGTTGTCTGCGCTCAAATGATCATCCCATGGCACACTGGCGGTGAGTTCATAGAGTTCATCGGGGTTTGTGATCTCGCCTTCGCTGAGTACCCATAGCACACGGCTGGCAACGCGCGAACCGAGGCATAATTGATAGGCGGTTTGTAAATCGCCATAGCCGGAAACCACCGATACCCCAATGCGAGGGTTCTCGAGACCGAGCGCTGCGGCTTCTTCAGCGAGCACCTGTTCGCTGCCTTTAGCGCACGGTAAGATAATGGCTTGTTGTGTCATGGCGTATTCCTGCTTTCGCCTAAAAGGTGGCACTATATCATTTGCGTACATGAAACCGTACGTTTTGTATGCGGTCAGACACAATAAAAGCCACCAAATTAAGGCGGCTATGTTGGGTTAATCACATAAAGTGTTTAGCTGGATGTCTCTTGGTTAAGGGGTGTTTCTGGCGGATTTTCTATAACCGGTTCTTCAATCACGGTATTTTGTGGTGCGTTTTGATGCCATTTCATCGAGTTATTCCTGCCTTGTCCATGGCCACCACGCTCATGGCTACCACGCCAACAGTTTTTTGTTTGTTGATGTGACGCCTGCCAATTAGCGTCGGTTGCGTAGCCATATTGATGGTTATGCAGGCGGTGGTATCCACCGGTAAAAAATCCGATACCAACCACTAAAGCAATGGTTACTGCTGAACCAATTAAAAAAGCACTAGTCGTTTTTTTCATGAGTCTCTCCTGTTACGTTAAGGTCGTCACATAGCTGAATAGGGATGGCTATATCGACAGGTTTATCGTAACCAACCTTCATGTAAGCTTCTGTAGATAAAAGTAAAGAAAGGTAACAAATGACTAAATCGCTTGGCAATAGGCCCACTGAGCCAGATAATGTGTCTAAACAGGAGGCAGTATGCTCAATATTTTGCTTGCCGATGATGACGATGAACTCAGCGAATTACTGAGCGAATATTTACGCAATCATGGATTATCAACCGAAACAGTACACGATGGTAAAGCGGCATTGGCGCGGGTCGCACAAGGTGGGATTGATTTGTTGGTGCTCGATATTATGATGCCGGAATTAGACGGAATCAGCGTCTTGCGGCAGTTGCCTAATGTGGCGGATGTCCCGGTGATTATGCTGACCGCTAAAGGTGATGACATTGACCGTATTTTAGGATTGGAGCTTGGTGCGGATGACTATCTTCCCAAACCTTGTCATCCTCGTGAACTGTTGGCGCGTATTCATGCCGTATGCAAGCGCGCGCACAATGAACAGTCATCAACGACCAATCATCCGCGTCTAAGCTTGAATCGGAGTATGCGCCGCTGTTTGCTTGATGGTGATGAAATTACCCTGACCGGCAGCGAATTCGATATGCTTGATTGCCTGCTGCGGCGCCATGGTGAAGTGGTGAGTAAAGAAACGTTGTCGCAAGAAGTCTTACAACGTGAATTGTTGCCGTTTGACCGTAGTGTGGATGTACATATCTCGCGGTTGCGTAAAAAGCTGCATCCGCTTGCCGATGACCCGATTAAATCGGTGCGCGGTAAAGGCTACCAATTGGTGATTTGATGCGCCTCAATCTGTTCTGGAAAATCTTTTTCTCAATGCTGGTTACCGTCGTGCTGGTTGTCGTGTTTTCGGTGCGCAGCGAATTTTGGCTACGTGAGCGCGCCACCAAGCAGACTATGATGCAGCATCTTGAGCAATTATTGGAACAGCGTGATTTAATTCGAGACGCCTTGCGTCGTGATGAACTTTCGGTCGTGCGCACAATTTTTGCACAACAACCCACGCTTGCACGAGAAATTCGTATCACTACGCCACAAGGAGAACCACTCTTTTGGGTGCCGCGTGAAGCCTCACGGAAACACACCCCTAATCCGCCGAGCGAACATTCTCACAAACCGCATAACTCACTGGATATTGCGCTGTCTGCCTATGCAGACGAGCGTGAGGAATTGATTCAAAGTATGGCCGGTGAACGCTATGTGCTCACCCTGACCCCGCGTTTAAGTATGGAAGAGTGGACGGCAGCGGGACAGCAAAAAAATCGATTAGGCTGCCTATTCTATTGGGTATTAGTGCATTGATTTGCTGGTGGTTATCGCGCTATCTCAGCAGGCATATTCAACGTTTGCGCCAGGCGGTGCGACAAATTGCCGAAGGTGATTATCAAGCTGCCGAGCCGTTGGTCAACGTGCGTAGCGACGAACTTGGCGAGCTGGGCAATGATATTGCGCAAATGGCGACGCAGCTTTGCGAACACCAACGCGCACGCAAACAAATGCTTAGCGATATTGCCCACGAATTACGCTCACCGTTGGCGCGAATGGATGTGGCGATTGCGCTGGCACAAGAAAAAGCGCCTCAGGCAACGCAGCATTTGACACAAATCAGCAAGGAAAGCGTGCGGATGAACGCGTTGGTTGGACACATTATCCATATTCAACAGGCCGGATTGCATCAGCAAGATGATGCGCAACGCGTTAATCTGACAACGCTACTAAGGCAGTTGTGTGACGATTTACGCTATGAGGGGCGCGAGCGTGGCTGCACCGTTGTGCTAAACATCGCTGAAACACTCACCACGTACGCTAACCCTGAACGCTTGGCAAGCGCGCTGGAGAATATTCTGCGTAATGCGCTGGCGCACAGTCCTGATGGTGGTGTTATTGAGGTGGCTGTACAGGCGGATGTTGCCAACATTAACATCAGCATCAGTGATCAAGGCAGTGGGGTGGCTGAGGCGGATTTAGCCCGGATATTTATGCCGTTTGTACGATTGGATGGTTCGCGTACGCGCAAAACCGGTGGTTATGGTCTGGGACTGGCGATTGCTAAAGCCGTAATCGTTGATGAATTGGCTGGCAAACTCAGTGCTTGTAACAGAGAAACACCGGAACAGGGGCTGCACATCATGATTACGCTCGTGCGAGGGTAATGATAAAGCGAGCCTATTCTGGGAGTGTCTCGAGTAAAAAAGCTTTGGCGTCTTGCATACTGCCTAAATTCACAACATTCGTATAGCCCATATCCTGCAATGTTTGCCTGGCTATTTCCGCGCGGCGACCACTGCGGCAATAAAGATAGACCGTGTCGTCTTTGGCAATCTCAGATGAAGTAATTATTTGCGCGATGTTATCGTAGGGCATTAGTGCCGCTTCGCCAATGTGTTCGGCGCGATATTCCTGTACGCTGCGTACGTCAATCACCCATATTTTTTCTGCGGCATGTAATAGCCCAGAACAGAATATCAATCCTAATAAAATCCATTGTTTCATTGTATGCTTCTCATATTACTGAAATAACTATTGTCGCAATAAATGCACAACGCTTCCTGTCATACTGACCTTGATCTTCTTGGAAGATTGTTGCTTTCCGATAGTTATTAATTATTATGGACGATTCGTTAAACTATGCTATAGTTGCCGCGATTTTAACTATAGAGAGATAACCATGCAACAAATCATTCGGCGGCTCATGCAAGGTAGTTTGGTGCTACAAATTATCATTGCTTTGATTTTAGGTATTATTTTAGCACTCGTTTGGCCACAAGGCGCTTTGTCTGTCGGCATTCTCGGGAGTTTGTTTGTTAGCGCACTGAAAGCGGTGGCACCTGTGTTGGTGTTCATTTTAGTCGCACACGCCATCGCCCAGCATCAAGCAGGACAGCCAACTAATATTCGCGCGATTTTAATCATGTATGTCTTTGGAACCTTCGCGGCTGCGTTAGTGGCGGTTGCGGCAAGCTATATTTGGCCGGTGACCTTTACCTTAGATATTGATCAGGCGAGCATTGATCCGCCAAGCGGCTTGGGCAGCGTACTGAAAACCTTAGCGTTTAATATGGTTGATAATCCGGTTCGCGCCGTACTCAACGCTAATTATATCGGTATTCTTGTATGGGCGACCTTGATTGGCTTTGCGCTACGCCATACCGAAGGAGCAACCAAAACGGTGCTCAATGACGCCGCTGATGTGATCGGCAAAATCGTTGGTTGGGTGATCCGTTTAGCCCCGATCGGTATTTTTGGTTTGATCGCCTTCACCATCGCTGATACTGGTTTGGGTGAACTCGCGAACTACGCACATGTACTCGTTATTTTGGTCGGTGCCATGTTATTTGTCGCCTTGGTGGTCAACCCAATCATCGTCTGGGTGAAGTTGCGCCAAAATCCTTATCCACTGGTCTTTAAATGCCTCATGCAAAGTGGGATTACGGCATTCTTCATGCGCAGTTCAGCGGCAAACATTCCGGTGAATATGCGCCTGGCGCGCGAGCTTGAGTTGCGCGAAGAAACCTACAGTATTTCGATTCCTTTGGGTGCGACGATCAATATGGCAGGGGCTGCGATCACCATCACGATTATGACCTTAGCAGCTGCTAATACTTTAGGTGTGGACGTACATCCGGTGACCGCAGTATTATTATGCTTCTTGGCAACTCTGGGCGCCTGTGGCGCGTCTGGGGTTCCTGGTGGCTCGCTGTTGCTGATTCCGATGGCGTGTAGCTTATTTGGCATCGATGATGGCATCGCCGCACAAGTGGTCGGCATTGGCTTTATCATTGGTGTGGTCCAAGACAGTGCGGAAACTGGCCTGAACTCTTCTACCGATGTGTTGTTCACCGCGGCGGCTGATTTATCAGCGCAGAAGAAAGCCGGCACACTCTAAACGGTTTTGATTAAAAGATGCCTTGCCACACTGTGGCAGGGCATTGTTGTTTTTCGACAGGAGTATGGCATGAATACTGAATTCCTTGATCATCTCAATAACGAGCTTGCTGGGATTAAGCAAGCTGGTTTTAGCAAAAGTGAACGCATTATCGCTGGCCCACAAGGGGCAGCTATTTCGTTGACTAGCGGCAAAGAGGTGATCAATTTTTGCGCGAATAATTATCTCGGCCTGGCTGATAATCCGCATTTGATCGCGGCAGCAAAAAAAGGCATGGATGATTATGGCTTTGGCTGCGCCTCAGTGCGCTTTATCTGCGGCACGCAAAACCCACATAAACAACTCGAGCGCGCTTTGAGTGATTGGTTAGGTACCGACGACAGTATCCTCTATTCGAGCTGTTTTGATGCCAATACTGGTCTGTTTGAAACGCTGCTCACCGCGGAAGATGCGATCATTTCTGATGCGCTCAACCACGCATCGATTATCGACGGCGTGCGCCTGTGTAAAGCCAAGCGCTACCGTTATGCCAATAACGATATGGCCGATTTAGAAACGCAATTACAAGCCGCTGATGCTGATGGGGCGCGCTTTAAGCTGGTGGTAACAGACGGGGTGTTCTCAATGGATGGGATCATCGCGGATTTAGCGAGTATCTGTCAATTGGCTGAGTGCTATAACGCGCTGGTGATGGTTGATGACTCGCATGCGGTTGGCTTTATTGGCGAGACCGGCGCGGGCACCCCCGAATACTGTGGGGTGAGTGAGCAAGTCGATATTTATAGCGGAACACTTGGTAAGGCGTTAGGTGGGGCGTCTGGTGGCTACATTGCCGCACGTCAGCCGATTGTTGACCTATTGCGAGAGCGCTCACGTCCGTATTTATTTTCTAACAGTCTTGCGCCAGCGATTGTTGCCGCGAGCCTTGAAGTGCTCTCTCTGATCAATGAACAAGGTGAAGCGTTGCGCGCACGCGTGCAAGCAAACGCCAAGCGATTCCGGGAAGGCCTAAGCGCTGCTGGCTTTGAATTGGTTCCCGGTGAGCATCCGATTATTCCGGTGATGCTCCATGATGCGGCATTGGCCAGCCAAATGGCTGATGCCCTGCTTGATGAAGGGATCTATGTGATCGCGTTTTCTTATCCGGTGGTGCCAAAAGGCAAGGCACGCATTCGTACACAAATGTCGGCAGCGCACAGCGAAGCGCAAATCGATCAAGCGATTGACGCTTTTACCCGCGTTGGTCAAAAATTGGGAGTAATTTCATGAAAACAATGAAAGCGTTAGTTAAAGCACACGCTGGCGTAGGGCTCGAGATGCAAGACGTTGCTGTGCCGAGCATTGGTCACAATGACCTCTTGATAAAAATTGATAAAACCGCGATTTGTGGCACAGATGTGCACATCTGGCAATGGGACGCGTGGGCAGAGAAAACCATTCCTGTGCCGATGCATGTCGGTCATGAATATGTCGGGCGTGTGGTTGAGATTGGTTCAGAAGTAGAAGGCTTTAGTATTGGTCAGCGCGTTTCTGGCGAAGGGCATATTACCTGTGGTCATTGCCGTAATTGCCGCGCTGGTCGTCGTCACCTTTGCCGCAATACCGAAGGCGTGGGCGTTAACCGTCCAGGCTGTTTTGCCGAGTATTTAGCGATCCCCGCGTTCAATGCGTTCCCGATTCCCGATAATATCAGCGACGATCTGGCGGCGATTTTCGACCCGTTTGGTAATGCGGTACACACCGCGCTCGCCTTTAACCTTGTGGGCGAAGATGTGCTGATTACCGGTGCTGGCCCGATTGGGATTATGGCAGCAGCAGTGGCCAAACAAGCTGGCGCGCGTCATGTGGTGATCACCGATGTGAACCCTGATCGACTGCAGCTTGCCGAACGTCTAGGTGTGACGCGTGCGGTCAATGTCAGTAACACGGATTTAACTGAAGTCATGCGCGAGCTGGAAATGCACGAAGGCTTTGATGTCGGGCTGGAAATGTCCGGCAACGAACAGGCGTTCCGACAAATGCTCGCCACCATGAATCACGGCGGCAATGTGGCACTGCTTGGTATTCCGCCGGGTGAGATGGCGATCGATTGGAATCAGGTGATTTTTAAAGGACTGACCATTAAAGGCATCTACGGACGAGAGATGTTTGAAACGTGGTATAAAATGCCGGCGTTGATTCAAGGTGGGCTCAACCTCGCGCCGATGATCACGCATACGTTTTCCGCGAGCGATTATGAGCAAGCTTTTGCGACGATGATTAGTGGTAAAAGCGGTAAGGTCCTGCTCGACTGGACCACGATTTAATCGCTTTATCTTAAGCCTAATGCGCAGCGCACTCATAGGGTGTTGCGTATTAGGTTAACTCAGCGAATGCTGTATTCACGAAAAAATAACTTGATAAAGTTGCCGAGATATTATAATTTGTTAATATTTAAGCCACCCATTTAGGGAGTGCAACCGGTGAGTTCCTCAATCAACCGCTTTATCAGATTGGCGGTTTTGGTTAGCGCATTTATCATTATCGTCGCGGCATTTCTCTCCGCAGTCGTGGTATGGCCGGAGTATGTGTTATACCGCGAAATGGGCGGCGTGATGAACGGCTATTACCAGCAATTTATTATTCCGAGCGTGATAGCGCTCGGCTGGTGGATTGCTGCGTTTTGGCTATATTTGCGCGGTGGGCAATCGCGCTGGTTTGGCTTGGTGCTGCTTGCCTTGTGCTGGTTGCTGTCGCCTTTGGTGAGTAACCTTTTTCCGTTTTTATCCTATGAATACAGCGAATCGAGGCTGATTGGCTATTTGCCAGTATTGCCAAAATTGCTCAGCGAGCTGCTCACGCTAGGGTATTTGCTGTGTTATATCGTGCTGCCCGGGATAGGTCTCTATTACTGTCTTAAAAGACCACCATCGCTGCGTCACGCGCTGTTTAACGGTTTGTTGTTATTATGCTTGCTGCGCTATTTGCTGACCTTGATTATCCTTGCCAGCAACATTACCTTGCTCAATGATAGCAGTCGTTTGCCTGGCAAATTTGTCAGCGAGTGGCTAAGCAATCATACCCAGAGTGTGATATCGCATTACAGCGTTTGGCCAGCGTTAATCGCCACGCTGGTGCTCTATCTTAATGTGTTTGTATGGCGAGATGGTTATAAAAAACTCAGCCTGTTGTGCGCACCGCTCACTTTAAGCGCGCTGATCGCTAATCTCTATATGACACGCTTTGTTTTAGATCCGCTGTTTTATATTCTAGCGGTGGTTTTTGCGCTTTATTTTTATGCAAAAGCAGCAACTGAGAAATCATCTTAAGCGCTTGTATTGCGCCTCTATAGGCTAAAAGCACGCCAGGCCATCAGCAGGCGTACGAGTAAATGATTCCTAATGAACGCTTTTAGAGCGCTTATTTATGTTATTGCGGTTGGTAAATAAGCGCTACGCCATCGCCAGAAATGGTCAGCTTTTTATCGCTTCGAGAGATGTGCTGGGCTTGCTCAAGCGCGGTAAAGTAGCTTTGCTCAAACTGCATTGCCGGCATAGGGCCTGCCATACGAGTGGTGATTAATGGGGCATCGGCATGGATATTGCCGCCGCTAATCGTCACTGGGTAACGGTATTGGTTTACCGGACCCTGGCCAACTATAGCCTCACCATCAACAAATGATAAGGTGACCGCTTTAGCACTCTGGCTAAGGTCCATGGCTTGACCATCGGCCTCGCCACTGACCAATTGCCAAGTCTGATTGTTTTCGCTAAGTCCAGACATGCTGGCACCGCCACAAGCTGCTAAAAAGGTTGTGGCGCCTATCGCTAATAAGGCACGTTTTGCTAGGGTGTTCATGATTTATTGCCATTGATGTGTTTTTTGACTGATTCAACCGCCGTTTCATGCTCATTGGCTTTGATTGGATCGGCTGTGTTTTTTGTAGCAGGTTTTAAGCCGGCTTTTTCTGCGGCGATATGGACATTGCTTTTCGCTGGTTGTTCGGTCTTGGCTTCTGCATCAGCGCTTGCAGGTTTGCTGCTAGAAGTTTTTTTTGCGTTATCAGCATTGGTGGCAGGCTTGCTCGGAGCGTCTTTCTTTGCTGCTTCAGCTGTTTTTGTCTGATCGGCAGATTGCTTGTTAGCGCTCGCATCAGCTTCGGTTGGTTTAGGCGCTGCCTGTTCACTTGATTTAGCTTCTGCTGCTGATTTTTTTGTAGCATCAGTTGGCTTGTTGACCACACTTTGCTGGTCAATTGAGGTGCGTTTATCCGCTGAGGCGTCTTGTTCGTCAACGAGATATGCTAAGGTTACGGCTTTACCTTGACGCTTTTCTAACTGCGCTTGCAAGGCTTTGTCATCCATCAAATGCTGCGCACCGTCGCTTAAGTGATTAAACACCTCTTTGTAGCTTTTGGTGAGGTTATCTACCGCATCGGCCGTTTTCGCGAAATGGGCGTTCACTTCGCTACGGTAGGTGTCAAATTCCTTTTTCAATGCGCTGTAATCTTTAGAGTCTTTGCTTTTGCGCGAGATTGCGATGATACCAAAAATCACAGCACCAATCACAAAACCGACCGCGCCGGCAATAATCAGATTCATGTCCACATTTCCCATATATCCTCCGCCAAATATCTCGATAAAGTCCTATGATAACAAACTATGCAACGCTGCGTGATGGTGACGCGTTTAGCGCGAGCGATAACCAAATAAGCGTTGCTCTTTGATCAATGCGGCAACCGGCTCTGGCACATCGTCTTCCCAGCCTTCAATCCCTTCTTGAATGCCTTGTAACACCTCGCGCGATTGAATATGAAACAGCGCCGCGTTCGAATCGTTGATCCCGCGTAAGAAGCCATTTTCAATCAAATGTCGGTAGAGGTGCATTAAATGATTGGGCAGTTCGATATTCTGGTAGCTGATTTCTTCGTCGTCGCTATCAAGCTCAGGGTAGGCATAAACAATCGTATTATCTGGGAATAATTTACCCAAACCTTCCATAATCCCGCCGGGCACACCGCGGTAAAAATCCTCATCAAAAATCTGGCGGATATTGCTCATCCCCATCACTAAACCGATTTGCTTTTGGGTGAATTGACGGAAATACGCGCGCAAACGGAAATAACGCACATAGTCAGAAATCATCACGTGATAACCGAGCGCAGTCAGCTGATCAACGCGCTCAACAAAATCCCGGTCATCAACGTTTTCATTATTGCCGACTAACTGGTTGAGGGTGATTTCCGCGAGCATCAGCGTATTATCGCGACTGATGCCGTGTAAGCTGCTAAATTCTTTCATCCCCTGCGCCATCATATCTTCGTTGATTTTCGTAAACGGCTTGAACGCACCGCGCATCACCAAGATATTGTTTTTATACAACAGCTCAGAAGGTACGCACACTTTCCCTTCAGGGTTAAACATGATCGCGCGCGTTTTCCAAGAGCGGATGAGGTGTAGGTTCAGGCAGCGGTTGTCTTCGTCTTCAAAATACGGGCCAAAAAATTCGATACTGTCGATTTCCAGGCGATCAGTGCCAATCCCATCGGTGAGCGAATCAATCAGCTCACGTGGGTCTTCATAAAGAAAATACGCGCCATAAATCAGGTTCACCCCTAACACACCAAGCGCTTCTTGCTGGGCGTTCGCGTCTTCATCGAGCATCCGTACATGGACAATAATATCGCTCGGTGGCGCTTCAGGATAAAGCTGGACACGAATCCCGCTCCAGGCGTGGCATTCATTGTCGCGATTAAAGCTTTTCGCAGCCACGGTAGCGGCGTAGGCAAAAAAGGTTGAGCTCTTCGGGCGGGTGTCCTGCACACGATCAACCACTTGGCTGAATTCGCGCTCGAGCATTGCGCACAGCCGACTACGACTGACATAGCGACCGTTAGGGTCCGCGCCATAAATCGCGTTGGAGAATTGCATGTCATACGCCGACATCGTTTTCGCAATCGTACCGGCAGCCGCACCTGCGCGGAAAAATTCGCGCGCCACTTCTTGACCAGCGCCAATTTCAACGATTGTCCCATATTTGCGCTCGTCTAAGTTGACCAGTAATGCTTTGTCGCGGGTGGTTAGTTTCTTGCGCTTGATGCGTTCCATCGTCGCTTGCCTCGTTAATTAAAATTGCGTTTAACATACCGCAGATCGTGCTTGCCGTCCAATGTTAGCAACATATCAAGCATGCGTTCATGGACTACTGCTTGCACAATATAGCGCTCACCATCTTGAGCGCTATCAAGTATCACACCAGCGCGTTGGGTGCCGCTGCGAATAATATCGCCGGGCGCGATAGAGGCGCCAATATCGGTTTCTGCGCTGATTAAATACTGACGATTTTGTGATTTATAGTGCAGGCGGGCCACGTTTTCTTGGCCCACATAGCAGCCCTTGGTAAAGCTCACCCCATCAGCGGCATCAAGCGCTAAAGCCTGTGGTAAAAATTGATCGCTGGTGGCTGGATAAATTTGCGCGATTCCAGCGCGAATACGCGGTAGGGCGACACTCAAAGCTTCATCCGGCGCTTGATTGGCTAATACCACGCGATAGCCGGCAAAGCCGTCGAGGATAAAGCGATCCGCTTTACGCACTACGCTGCGCTCGTTAGTCTCTTCTTGGTGTGTCTCAGTATAGCTCACACAAGGATAAGGGCTGATGGTGACATCGCTACGCAACACAAACAGGTTTAAACGCTTGGCTAAGGTGTCGATGACATCGGCTGAAGAGCCTAATAACACGCCGTCGTCAATGCGTAATAACCACACCACCGCGAGCACTTTACCCAGTGGTGAGCAGTAAGCGGCAAGCTGCCAATTATCCTGATCTAGGCGTGTCAGGTCGTTGGTTAGCTGACCTTGGAGAAAGCTGTTAACGTCGCTGCCGGTTAAATGCAACCAAGCCATTTCTTGAGTCATGGCAGTATTCATCCTCGTTATTTCAATATTACATGCCATGATACATTTTATCGCCTGCTAAGCTGGCATGAAAGCTGCGATAGGCGTACTATAAGTATAGCTAGGTTAACGATAGGAGTAAGATGATGTCTGAACCTTCAAAAAATGCCGCGCAAGACGCGCCCAAAACAGCCACTGAAGCCGAGGTGGAAAACAGCCAATCAAGCAATAACAAAAAAGAAACTGGCGGGCCGAAAGGGCTTGAACCAACGCGTTACGGCGATTGGGAACGTAACGGGCGTTGTGTGGATTTTTAAGATATTACAAACGTCAATAATTCTCATTTTTAAGTCAAGATTAGCAGGCGATTGCTCCGCCAATCTGGCAGTGGTTCTGCTATAATTTATTAAGAAAAGCTTAAGGTGCTTTATCGATGGTAGGGCGTTGGTACGCCTTATAAGCACCCAAAGTGCCGCAAGGTTGCTGATCTTGCGATGCATCCACTAAAAATAACATTCGAGGCAATTATGGAAAACGATAATCGACCCTTATCTCCGCACCTTCAGGTGTATCGTTGGCAATTCACCATGGCGATGTCTCATTTTGCACCGCGCCACCGGGGTCGCAAGCGCCGTAGGCCTGCTGCTGATTACTTGGTGGCTCGCGATGAGCGCAAGCGGCAAAGATGGCTATGAAACCGCGAGTGCCTTTTTTGGCAATTTCTTTGTGATGATGATTTTGTTTTTCTGGTCGGGGGCGCTGATTTATCATTTCTGTAATGGTATCCGTCATTTGTCCTGGGACGCTGGTAAAGGGCTGGACATTCCCTGTGCGAAAAAAAGCGCACGCATCGTACAAATCGCCACTGTAGTCATCACATTAGCCGTATGGCTGTGCATTTTGCTCTAAGCTATAAGGAAAAATCATTATGAGTATTTTACAATCCTTAAAAAAAGCCAAAGGACTGGGTTCAGGTCATAACGGTACCCATCATTTTATCGTCCAGCGCGCCAGTGCAGTGATTTTGATTCCTTTAGTACTGTATTTTCTCTTTTCACTGATCGTGTTAAGCGACGCAGAAGGCTTTGCAGCGGTTCAGGCTTGGTTTGCTAATCCTCTGAATAGCGGTCTGTCTTTAGCCTTTATTATCACCGGTTTTTATCATGCGGCGCTGGGTCTGCAAGTAGTGATCGAAGACTATATTCACCACGAACAGAGCAAATGGCTGGCGTTGATTGCGGTTAAAGGCGTGTGTTTGATTGGCGCGCTGATTGCCATCGTCTCTATTATCCGCCTCGGACTCGCGCACTAATTAAGGACCTTTTTCATCATGACAAAAAAATACACCATTCATCATCATTCTTACGACGTTGTCGTGGTCGGCGCTGGTGGCGCAGGCTTGCGTGCCACATTCGGTATGGCGCTCGAAGGCTTAAAAACCGCCTGTGTAACCAAAGTCTTCCCAACCCGTTCGCACACTGTTGCTGCGCAAGGCGGGATCGCTGGCGCGCTTGGTAATATGGGCGAAGATAAGTGGCAGTGGCACTTTTATGACACAGTGAAAGGCTCGGACTGGCTGGGCGACCAAGACGCGATTGCCTATATGTGTCGTGAGGCGATTCCGGCAATTATTGAATTAGAACATTATGGCGTACCGTTTTCGCGTAACGCTGAAGGTAAAATTTATCAGCGTCCGTTTGGTGGGATGACCACCCACTTTGGTGAAGGACAAGCTGAGCGAACGTGTGCCGCCGCTGACCGTACTGGACACGCGATCTTGCATACCCTCTATCAACAAGCGCTGCGTAACCACGCAGAGTTCTTCATCGAATATTTCGCTACCGATCTGCTTATGGGTGAAGATGGCTCATGCCGCGGCGTATTAGCGCTCGATTTAGCCAAAGGCGAGCTGCATGTCTTTAACGCACAAATGGTGGTGTTGGCGACAGGTGGCTATGGTCGCGCTTGGTTATCCGCGACTTCAGCGCACACCTGTACCGGCGATGGTAACGGCATGGTACTGCGTGCTGGCCTTGCCCTGCAAGATATGGAATTCACCCAATTCCACCCAACTGGCATCTACGGCTCTGGCTGCTTAATGACCGAAGGGTGTCGTGGTGAAGGTGGCTATTTGACCAACAGCGAAGGCGAGCGTTTTATGGAACGCTACGCACCAAACGCTAAAGATCTCGCCTCACGTGATGTGGTCTCGCGCGCTGAAGCGATCGAGATCCGCGAAGGCCGTGGTGTGGGTAAAAACAAAGACCATATCTACCTGCACTTAGAGCATTTAGGTGCGGATGTGATCAACAAACGTTTGCCGGGGATCGCCGAAACCGCGCGTATTTTCGCAGGCGTTGATGTGACTAAAGAACCAAGCCCGATTTTACCGACCGTCCACTACAACATGGGCGGCATCCCAACCAACTATCATGGTGAGGTAGTGCAGCTTAAAGATGGTGATCCTGATTACGTGGTACCAGGGTTGATGGCGATTGGTGAGGCAGGCTGTGTCTCGGTGCATGGTGCGAACCGCCTTGGCTCGAACTCGCTGCTTGATCTGGTCGTCTTTGGTCGTGCTGCGGCGCACCGCGCACGTGACGTGATTAAACCAAATACAACCCCTGCACCAATCCCAGAGGCAGCGCTTGAAAAAGCACTCGATCGCTTTGCGCGCATTCATGAAGCCAATGGTGATACGGCAACCGCTGAGATTCGCGATGCGATGCAGCGTGATATGCAAAATCATGCCGGGGTATTCCGCACCAGCGACAGCCTAATCGAAGGTGTGAACAAAGTAAATGAGGTATATCAGAGCTTTGATGGCGTGCGTGTGACCGATAAGAGCCTCAACTGGAACACCGATTTAGTTGAAACATTTGAGCTTGCTAACCTGCTTGGTTGTGCGCAAGTCTCCATCGTGGCCGCAGAGAATCGTAAAGAAAGTCGCGGTGGACACGCGCATGAAGATTATCCGGATCGCGATGATGCGAACTGGATGAAACACACGCTGACCTGGCTTGACGACGACGGCACAGTCAAAATCGACTACCGTCCAGTCCATGACTTCACAGGTACTGATGAAGTCGAGTACGTCAAACCGAAGAAACGTGTGTATTAAGGAGGCAATATCATGGCAGAATTCAAACTTCCCGCTAATTCAACCATAAAAAAAGGCAAGCATTATCCTGCACCCAAAGGCGCAACCAATGTTCGCGCGTTTAAGATTTACCGTTGGGATCCGGGCGACGATCAAAACCCACGTACCGATACCTATGAGATTGATATGGATGACTGCGGACCGATGGTGCTTGATGCGCTGATCAAAATCAAAAATGAAATCGATAGCACACTCACCTTCCGTCGTTCTTGTCGTGAAGGGATTTGCGGTTCGTGTGCGATGAATATCGATGGCACAAACACCCTGGCGTGTACCAAATCGATTGATGATGTGAAAAAAGACGTCAATATCTACCCACTGCCGCATATGCACGTGGTTAAGGATTTGGTGCCTGATCTCACCCATTTCTACGCACAGCACGCCTCGATCAAACCTTGGCTGCAAACCGAAACGCCTGCGCCAGAGCGTGAACGCTTACAAAGCGAAGAAGAGCGCGCTAAGCTTGATGGCTTGTACGAATGTATTATGTGCGCGAGCTGTTCAACTTCGTGTCCAAGCTACTGGTGGAATGGCGATAAATACTTAGGTCCAGCGATCTTGCTCCAAGCGCACCGCTGGATCCAAGACAGTCGTGACGAAGCCACCGCTGAGCGCCTGGACTTCCTTGAAGACAGCTTCAAGCTCTATCGTTGTCACACGATTATGAACTGTACCAATACCTGTCCGAAAGGGTTGAACCCGGCGAAAGCAATTGCCGAGATCAAGCAGAAACTTGTTGAGCGACAAGTCTAAGCCACAGGCAAAATAAAAAAGGCGCAGCTTGCTGCGCCTTTTTTATGCTCTAAATAGGCTTCAAGGATTATAGCCAGCGGCAAACGCGCGCCTGGTAGTCTTGATACGCCTTGCCAAATAGGCGCTGCAGCGCGTTTTCTTCCGCGCGAATCTGTAGATGGTTCATCGTCCAGATAAAGCCGGCAACACCGATAAACAGTAGTGGCGCTTGTAGCCAAAACACGAGTGCAACCAATAACAACGCTAGGGCTAAATACATTGGGTTGCGCGAAAAGCGATACACACCAGTTGTCACTAAAGCGGCAGCGCGTGCGCCTTTAAATGGGCTGGTGGTTGTGCGGGCACGCTTGAATGCTAATAAACCACCCACACCAAAGATTATCGCCAACGCCACAATCAACCCCACCATGCCCAAACGTAGATTAAACGGCAGCATAATCTGTGGGGCAATTGGCGCAATCATGCGCATGAGTAAAGCAAAGCTTAGGAAAAGAATTGGTGGTGGAATGGTTTGCGGGGTGAGTTTCATGGCGGTGTATTGTAGCTTTAATCGCTAAATTGTGGATTCTCGCACAGGTCAGAAATCAGACAACTGGTGCAGTGCGGTTTGCGTGCGGTGCAGGTGTAGCGGCCGTGTAAAATCAGCCAATGGTGTGCATCAAGGATAAATTCATCGGGCACTACTTTGAGCAGTTTGTCTTCCACCTGACGTACGTTTTTTCCCGGCGCGAGTCCGGTACGGTTCGACACGCGAAAAATATGCGTATCGACCGCCATCGCCACTTGCCCAAAGGCGGTATTGAGCACCACGTTAGCCGTTTTGCGCCCCACGCCCGGTAAGCGCTCAAGCCCGTCGCGCGTTTGTGGTACTTTTCCTTCATGCTCATCGAGCAACAGACGGCAGGTTTTAATCACATTCGCGGCTTTGCTGTTAAACAGACCAATCGTTTTGATATAGCTTTTTAGGCCGTCTTCGCCTAGGTCATAAATTGCTTGCGGCGTGTTGGCCACAGGAAACAGCTTGGCTGTCGCTTTATTGACCCCAATATCGGTGGCTTGTGCAGACAGCATCACCGCGATCAGCAGCTCGAATTCATTGCTGTAGTTGAGCTCCGTTTTTGGTTCAGGATTTGCAGCGCGCAGACGAGTAAACAGCTCACGGATGGTTTTTTTATTCATCGAGTGATTTGCTCGTGTTCAATCGAAGTGGGTGTCTTGGTATAAGGGTTGGCGAGATGGACTCTGCGTTTACCAGAGTAATGATCAATGGCGTTTTTCGCTGCAATCAGCAGTCCATAGCCGATAAACGCGCCAGCAGGTAGGGCAGCTAAAATGATGCCGCTTTCTAAATTCATCACGCTGATGGTGAGATCAACGCCTTCACCAAATAAACGGTCTGCGCCAGCCAAAATCGTCCCTTGACTGAGGATTTCGCGCATCGCGCCCAATAGCACCAGCACCCACATAAAGCCCACGCCCATAAATGCGCCATCGAGCGCCGCCATCGGTACCGAGTTTTTCACTGCATATGCCTCGGCGCGCGCAATGATTGCGCAATTGGTGACAATCAGCGCTAAGTAAATACCGAGCGCTTGATAGAGCGGATAGGCAAAAGCCTGGATCAAGGTTTCGGCAATCGTTACTGCTGAAGCAATCAGCAACACAAACACTGGAATACGAATCTCGCTACGCACCCAATGCCGCGTTGCCGCCACCAGGGTGTTCGATAAGATCAACACAAACAGCGTTGCAATACCAAGCCCGAGGGCGTTGATCGTGTTATTTGACACCGCAAGTAGCGGACACAGCCCAAGGATTTGCACCAGCGCTGGGTTATTCTTCCATAAGCCGTTGTGCATGAGCGTGCGTTGTTCGTCATTCATGCTCGTTCTCCAAATACCAATCGCTTAATATCGCACCGACCAAATTGGTTACCGCGCGTGGGGTGATCGTGGCACCAGTAAAGGCGTCAAAATCGCCACCATCTTTACGAACACTGAAGCGCGTATCTTTAAGTGAGCGGCCATCAAACGCTAAAATCCACGGTGAAAGACGCGCCTCGATTTTATCGCCGAGCCCTGGCGTTTCCTTGTGCGCCAACGTGCGCACACCAAGCAGGGTTTGGTTATCGGCTTCGATACCGATCAGCAGGGTGATATCGCCGCTGTAGCCTTTTCCTGTGGTCGCCTTAATAAAATGCGCGCCATTATCGAGTGCGTAAACGACAATCGGGTGGTCGTTTAAGGTGCGCAGCTCAGCGTGCTCAAGCAGCTCAGCTTCAATGTTTGCCTCAGGCGCGATCGCGCGGAACTGCGCGAGCAGGGCATTCGTGCGCTGGGTTTCAATTTGCGGCTGGACGAGGAAAAAGATCGCGCTGACCGCGAGTAAACACGCCGCAGAAAACGCGCCGAGGATCAGCGACGGTTTGGTGATGGTGGAGGGGATAAAGCGATTCATCAGTGGGTCCATCAGCGGTAGCGGGGTTGGGTGAGTGGGTCAATCAGCGGCACACAGGCATTAGCGAGCAACACAGCAAACGCCACGCCATCAGGGAAATTACCGAGGTTGCGGATGCAAATGGTCAGCACACCGATCAATAGCGCATAAACCCAGCGCCCTAACGGTGTGGTTGCCGCTGATACAGGGTCGGTGGCGATAAAGCAGGCGCCGAAAATTAGTGCGCCGCTAAAGAGCTGGGTGATCGGGTCGAGATAGCGCTCGCCATCAATCCCCCAAAACATCGCCGCAGTGATAAATCCACCGAGCAAGACGCCAGCGACAATCCGCCAGTCAAGGCAGCGCTGCCAAGCGAGCCATAGGCCACCAGCTAGCCATGCGAGATTTACACTCATGATTGAGGCCTGCCACGGATTGTATGTCCCGATGCTCTCGCCGGCGATACGGTCCATACGCGAGGTATCGAGTAGCGTCGCGCCAGTGCTGGCGTCAACTGATTGCCACAGGCTTGAGAGCGGCAACCAATCGATGCTGTGCTGACTCATCAGTACAGGGAAGCTGACTAACAAAAAGCAGTAGCCGACCATCGCCGGATTAAAGATATTCATCCCTAGGCCGCCGTAGAGTTGCTTGCCAAAGACCAAGGCAAAAAATATCCCGATTGCGATCAGCCACAGCGGCACACTAGGCGGCAGACAGAGCACGAGCAGTAGGGCGCTTAAGACTGCGCTACCGTCGCTTAACTGACCGAATAAACGCGCCTTACGGCGAATGAGTAAGATCACGCCTTCGCTGAGTAGTGCGACACCGGCGGCAAAGGCGAGCAGGCCCAGCCAGCGCGCGCCCTCGAAATAGATGAGTAGCGCAACACCAGGCAACAACCCCGCGCACACGCGCCACATAATGCTGCGCATAGACGGGGCAATGTGGATATATGGGGCGCTGGTCATGATTCCTTCCTTTGTTCTCGCGCTTTACGGCGCGCTTCAGCTTTGGCTTTTGCGGCCGCTAGTTTGTCTTCACGCTCGGTAGCCTCAACGTCGTTCGCGCTCTCTGCTTTATTATCTGTTTTATTTTCAGCCGTCTTTTGCTGTTGACGTACTTTACGGCGCGCTTCAGCTTTTGCTTTCGCGGCCGCTAGTTTATCCTCACGTTCGGTAGCCTCAACGTTGTTCGCGCTCTCTGCTTTATTATCTGTTTTACTCTCAGCGGCTTTTTGCTGCTGACGCGCTTGACGGCGCGCTTCGGCTTTTGCTTTCGCAGCCGCTAGTTTATCCTCACGTTCGGTAGCCTCAACGTTGTTCGCGCTCTCTGCTTTATTATCTGTTTTACTCTCAGCGGCTTTTTGCTGCTGACGCGCTTGACGGCGCGCTTCGGCTTTTGCTTTCGCAGCCGCTAGTTTGTCTTCACGCTCGGCAGCGTCAACGTCGTCTGCGTTATCTGTTTTATTTTCAGCCGTCTTTTGCTGTTGACGTGCTTTACGGCGGGCCTCAGCTTTTGCTTTCGCGGCCGCTAGTTTATCCTCACGTTCGGTAGCATCGGTTTCAGCCGCGCTACCTGCTTCATTATCTGTTTTACTCTCAGCGGCTTTTTGCTGCTGACGTGCTTGACGGCGCGCCTCAGCTAATTTGTCTTCGCGAGGTTTTTCGCCTAAAGTGCCAGAATCCGTTTCATCACTGTTGGCTTTTTTGCGCTCAGCACGTCTAGCTGCGGCGCGTTCTTTAGCCGCTTCAATCGCTGCTTTTTTGCTGTCGCTGGTTTGCTCTTGTGTAGTTGGGTCGAAGCCTTCATTGCTTTGTCTCTTGAATCGGCGCTCGGCAGCGCGTGCTTTTGCCGCTTCGATCGCGCTTTGTTTATCGTCTGCGTTGCTGGCTTGATCATTTTGGTTATTAGCATTTTGTTTGGCGTGTAGGTGGGCACGTCGCTCAGCCATACGCGCTTCACGTTCGGCTTTTTCGCGCTCAAGGCGGGCTTCGCGCGCTTCATGGCGTTTGCGTGCGCGCTCAGCGTGCGCTTGTTCGCGCGAGGCCTGGCGCATATCGGCTTTGCTATGGCGATAGTACTGCACCAACGGAATATTCGACGGACACACGCTGGCGCACACCCCGCATTCGATACAATCAAACAGTCGGTAATGCGCTAATTGATCGTGTTTTTCGTTGCGCGAATACCAATAGAGCTGCTGCGGTAATAACTCCATAGGGCAGGCGTCGCTACAGCGGGCGCAGCGGATGCACGCCTCTTCCACCTCGCTGGGCGTGTGGGGCAAGAGCAGGATGCAGTTAGTGGTTTTTTTAAGCCCGGCGCTGTAGTCGCTGATCGCATAGCCCATCATCGGGCCACCAATCAGCAACCGAGCCTGATCATCGGCGCCGCCAGCTTCGGCGAGCAAGGCGTTAATCGGTGTGCCGATGCGTGCACGCAACACTTGCGGTTTAGCAATCGCTTCACCGGTCACGCTCACATAGCGCTCAATCAACGGCTGACCGAGGATGATCGCATCGTGGATCGCTTTGATGGTGCCGCTGTTATGGCAAATCAGGCCAAAATCGGTGGCATGCTGATCGGGTGGCACACGTACCCCAAGCAGCAACTCGAATAACTGCCGTGAATTCCCTGATGGGTATTTGGTTGGCACGACTTGCACGCTAATACGTGGATCATCGGCAGCAAGGACGGCTTGTTTTAAGGTCTCGATCGCTTCGGGTTTGTCGTCTTCGATACCAAAGAGAATCCGCTCTGCGCCCAAGATATGTGCGGTGATTTGAGCGCCTTTAATGATTTCAGCGCTGCACTCACGAATCTGCATGTCGTCGCAGGTGATATACGGTTCACATTCAGCGGCGTTGATCACCAGTGTGCGCGTGGTGTGTTGGAGTTTGCGTGCGGTAGGAAAGCCTGCGCCACCTAAGCCAGCAATACCGCATTGCTGGATGCGCGCGAGCAGGTCGTCGCGCGAATGCGCGGTGTAATCGCTTAAATCCGCCAGTGGCGGCTGCGCTTCGTCTTTGCCGTCTGATTCAATCACAATACACTGCGCGGACATATTTGAGGCGTGCACATCGGCATGTTGGCCAATCGCTTGTACGGTGCCCGAAGTCGGTGCATGACGTGGCACAGACGCTGGTGAGCTTGGGCGGCTGATAATTTGCCCACGCAACACACGATCACCGACGCTGACCTCAGGAATCTGCATTTTTCCGTCGCGTTGGCGTAACGAGACAAAAAGTATCGGCGCGATTACGGCAGCGCGGCTTGGTTTCTGAGTTGATTGCGTTTTATGCGCCGGTACATGTAGCCCGCCGTGAAATGCTTTAGTACTTGGTTTGAACTGGGCAAACCAATCGCTTAACCGTCTCATCAAGACTTTTCTCCAGGTTTCGGTGGCACCCATTCATCTGCACCGCTCGGACGCGGCACCATAATGATGCAATCGACTGGACACGGATCGACGCACAGCTCGCAGCCGGTGCATTCGTCGCTGATAATGGTGTGCATTTTCTGGTTCGCACCTAAAATTGCATCGACCGGACACGCTTTGATGCAGCGCGTGCAACCAATACACCAATCCTCGATAATGTAGGCGACTTCCGGCGCTTTTTCTTCACCGTGGCTTTCATTAAGTGGTTTGGCTTCCACGCCGAGCAAATCGGCGAGCTTTTCCACGCCTTCCTGGCCACCGGGTGGGCATTGATTGATATCTGCCTCGCCATCGGCGATCGCTTTGGCATACGGTTTACACCCCGGATAGCCGCACTGACCACATTGCGTTTGTGGCAAGATCGCATCAATTTTTTCCACCAACGGATCTTCATCGGTTTTAAAGCGGACAGCAAAAAAGCCGAGCAGGGCGCCGCATAGCGCGATGATCACGATCAGCGCAACAAGACCAATCATGATCCATATCATACCCAGCCTCCAAAGCCCATGAAGGCGATCGCCATAATCCCGGCAGTGATCAGCGCAATCGGTGAGCCTTTGAAGAAGCGCGGTACATCAGCGGCTTCTAAGCGTTCGCGCATGGCGGCGAACAGGGCGAGTACTAAAGAAAAGCCAACCGCAGCGCCAAAGCCATAGACGGCGGATTCGAGCAGGTTATGCTGGGTGGCGCTATTTAAGAGTGCCACGCCAAGCACCGCACAATTGGTGGTGATGAGCGGTAAGTACACGCCGAGCACGCGGTGCAGCAGCGGACTGGTTTTGGCGATAAATAATTCAGTGAGCCCGACTAACACAGCGATTGCGACAATAAAGCTGATGGTGCGTAAGTATTCGATGCCATAGGGCACGAGCAGGTATTTATCGATTAAGTACGCGCTCACTGAGGCGAGCGTAAGCACAAATGCGGTGGCAAAACCCATGCCGAGCGCGGTGTCCATTTTGCGCGATACGCCCATAAACGGACACAGACCAAGAAACTGGCTGAGAACGAAGTTATTTACCAGAACCGTGGCAAAAATGATCCCGAGATAGTGTTCCACAAATACCTGATGCCTTAATGATGTTTAAATGATACAACAACGACAGCGCGTGCAACCGATGAGTGGTGCAGCGCTGGGTGTATCGTATAATCTTTGTGGGGTATTTTAACGCATTTGTACGTGGATTTCAGGGTCAGATTAGATTTGTTTTATGTGACAGCGCATCCATCTGAGCATCGCCATTATTTAGAGCATAAAAAAAGCGAGCCGAAGCTCGCTTTTTTCGTTCTACTCTGAAAGTTCAGATTAGAAATCGTGGCGGATACCAACCAATGCTTTGTAGTTGCCATCTTTTGCGTCAGCGTCAGACTTGAGGTAAGTACCTTCAACCCAAGCGTAAGTACGCTGGCTCAAGTTGTACTGGTAGCCTAATGCGATTTCTAAATCTTTATCGTCATTAGTTTCGTAGCCAATACCTGCACGCAAAGTGTTTTGACCGAAGTAGTACTCACCAGCTAAGTTGTAGTACTCATCAGCGCTTGCTTGGTGTTCAGCACCAAAGCCTACTTTAAACGTGTCGTTTGAGTAACCAATGTTCAGGCCAACAAACTCAGTTGTCGCTTTAGGACTGCTAGCATCACCGTGCTGGAAGTGGTAAGCTGCACCAGCGAACAAGCCGTTGTTGTTGTACAACGCGCCGATTTGGTAAGCATCAACACCTTTGTTGTCAGAGGTTTTGATAACTGAAGCGTCGCCATCAAGGATGATCGCGCCAGCTAAGTTCAAGCCACCCATGCTTGGAGATACATAGCTGATTGCTTTAGGTACACGACCTGTGCCCATGTGGCCTTTGAAGTAAACATCATTGAAAATGTCGTTATAAGTGGTCGCTAATTTCCATACGCTGTCTTGACGACCGATGGTTACCGTACCGAAGTCACCTTTCAAACCGATGTAAGCATAACGACTGTCAGCTAAAGCGCCTGTACCTTCAAATTTGAAGAAAGCTTGTAAACCGTTACCTAAGTCTTCAGTGCCTTTAACACCAATTTTGCTAGTGGTAGTTTGTAGATCCCAAACGTTTTCTTGGAGTTTGTCTACAGCAGTTTTGCCTTCGCCAGTGCTGTCAGCAACAGAGATTGAGTAGCCGAGTGAACCGTATAAAGTTGTAGTATCAGCTTGTACCGCGGCGATTGAGCCTGCAGCAACTGCTAATGCGATCAATGATTTTTTCATGTGAGTCTCCTAGAGAGCTAATGTATATTCAAGGATTGCCTAATCCGAGGTCAATCATACTGTGTTTTTTGTATGGTTGCAACACTTTTGTTGCAGAAAAACGAAAAAAAAGTTTTTTGTAGTTTTTTTGCAACAGATTCATTCTCTGCGGAGTACGTTTTTTTGTCAAGAGCCATGAAAAAACCCCGCAGTGGCGGGGCTTTCGTGGATTTATTTAAATCATGCTTAGCTGTTGCGGTTTCGCTCGGTGTCACGCAAGATGTCGTAAATTTCATCTTTTAATTTCAGTTTGCGGCGCTTTTTTTGTTCAATTTCGTCGTGACGACTGACCGCAACTGGGTCATTTTCCAGGCGATTAACTTCTTCATCAAGCTCGTTGTGTTCGTTAAACAACTTCGCGAAATGGTTGTCGCTTTGCTTGAGTTCGGCAATTAACTCGCGGTATTCATGCAACATAAGGGTTCTCCTTTGTGTGATTAGATAGGTAAAGTATAGCAGAATAAAACGCGCGCTAACATGGCGCGCGCAGCTATATAACCTTACTCCTTGGCAAGCTTTATTGATGCGCCTCGGGTAGCTTGCGGTGATCGTTATTGACCTGTTGGTATTGATGGGCGATTGAGAGCAGGCGCGGTTCGCTAAAGTGCGCGCCGATTAACTGCGCACCCACTGGGAGTCCGTTAATAAAGCCGGCCGGGTGACTGATTGCTGGCAGGCCTGCGAGGTTGACTGATACCGTATATAAGTCGCCTAAGAACATCTGCACCGGATCGTCGGTTTTATCCCCTAGCTTAAATGCCGGGGTTGGTGTGGTCGGGCCGAGGATCACATCGACCTCATTAAACGCGGCGTTGAAATCGTCCAGGATCGCGCGACGTGCGCGGCGCGCTTGTTCGTAGTATGCGTCGTAGTAGCCAGCCGATAGCGCGTGGGTGCCGATCATAATCCGGCGTTTCACTTCATCGCCAAAGCCTTCACCGCGGCTGCGCTGATAGAGATCGAGTAAGTCTTTCGGGGAGTCGCAGCGATAACCATAGCGTACGCCGTCATAACGCGAGAGGTTCGATGAAGCTTCTGCGCTGGCGATTAGATAATAGGTGGCGATCGCGACGTCGTTATACTCTAAGGTGATGTCTTTGAGCGTCGCGCCGAGCGCTTCGTATTGTTTCGCCACTGCGTGAATGCGCTCACTCATTGTTGGGTCAAGGTCGGCGAAATACGCTTTCGGTAGGCCAATCGTCAGTCCTTGTAAGGGGCGATCGAGTTCACCATCAAAAACAGTGTGGGTTTGTCGGCTGGCGGTTGAGTCTTTGGGATCAAAGCCGCTCATTTGGTTTAAGATCAGCGCGAGGTCTTCGGCGCTTGCCGCCAGTGGTCCAGGCTGATCGAGGCTTGAGGCAAAGGCGATCATGCCGTAGCGCGAGAGCGTGCCATAAGTCGGTTTGATGCCGGTCACGCCACAAAAAGCCGCCGGTTGGCGGATCGAGCCGCCGGTATCCGAGCCGGTCGCATACGGCACTAAACGCGCGGCAACCGCGGCTGCCGAACCGCCCGATGAGCCACCGGGAATGTGCTCGTGATTCCAGGGGTTTTTGACCGCGCCAAAATAACTGCGCTCGTTCGATGAGCCCATCGCGAATTCGTCCATCGAGAGTTTGCCGAGCATCACTGCGCCGGCGCGCTCAAGGTGCTCAACAATCGTTGCACTATAAGAAGGTACAAAACTTTCGAGCATTTTTGAGGCGGCAGTGGTTGGGATATTTTTGGTGCAAAAGAGGTCTTTGTGCGCCATCGGGATGCCATCGAGTGGCGAAAGGGCTTTGCCGGTAGCGCGACGCTTATCCGATTCGCGCGCGGCTTGTTTGGCGTGTTCTGCTTCAACGCGGATGAAGCTGTTGAGCGCGCTGTCGTGTTCTTGGATGCGCGCGAGGTAATGTTCGCAAAGCGCTTCGGCGCTGGTTTCGCCTTGTGCTAACAAGCGGCTGAGCTCGGCGACGCTGTGTTGGTGAATACTCATGAGCGCTCCTTATTCAATCACTTTCGGGACGGTGATAAAGCCATCTTCGGCGTATGGCGCGTTTTCGGCGATGCTTGCGTGCATGTCGCGCTTGGTGGCTTCATCGGCGCGCAGGCGTTGCTTTTCGCCTAATGGGTGGGCGAGCGGTGCTTTGGCGCGAATGTCATCGCGGTTAATCGTTTCGCATAGATCAAAGATGTCGCCTAATTCTTGCATCAGGCGGGTTTGTTGCTCTTCGCTCAACGCAAGGCGGGCAAGCGCGGCGGTTTTGGCAATAGTGTCGCGGTCGAGGTTGCTCATAATTCGAAAAAATGCTTCAAAAAAACGTATAGAAAGGTATCATATCCGCATGGTTTATGCACCTGATTTAGGCAGCGCTTGTGCGCGGTCGGGTGTGATTTTGAGGA
The DNA here is from genome assembly GCF_021513215.1 of Suttonella sp. R2A3. NCBI lineage: Bacteria > Pseudomonadati > Pseudomonadota > Gammaproteobacteria > Cardiobacteriales > Cardiobacteriaceae > Suttonella > Suttonella sp. R2A3. The sequence continues at coordinate 1,681,677 of NZ_CP090975.1, forward strand.
TATCAATATGGCTTTTAAATGGTTGAGTAGTCTGTTTTCCAGCGATTTATCGATCGATCTGGGGACAGCGAATACGTTGGTTTATGTGCGTGATGAGGGCTTGGTGCTTGATGAGCCGTCGGTAGTGGCGATTGCTGAAGATCAGGATGGGCGCAAGAAAATTGTCGCTTACGGCACACAGGCGAAACAAATGCTTGGGCGTACGCCGGGCAATTTGACCACGGTGCGTCCATTGCAAGATGGCGTGATCGCTGATTATAAAATCACTTCGATGATGCTGACGCATTTTATCAAACAGGCGCATGGGCGGCGTGGGCTGTTTAAGCCGAGTCCGCGGATTCTGGTGTGTGTGCCATCAGGAGCTACGCAGGTAGAGAAACGCGCGATTCGAGATGCAGCAGAAGCGGCCGGTGCGCGCGATGTGTTTTTAATCCAAGAGCCGATGGCGGCTGCGATTGGCGCCGGGATTCCGGTGGATGAGGCCTACGGTTCGATGGTGATCGATATTGGTGGTGGGACCTCGGAAGTTGCGGTTATTTCGTTAAACGGGATTGTTTATTCGGCGTCGGTGCGTATTGGTGGCGATAAGTTTGACAGCGCGATTATCGATTATGTGCGGCGTAATTTCGGGATTATTATTGGCTTGCCGACCGCAGAGCGGATTAAAAAAGAGATTGGCTGTGCGTATCCGAGCAGTGAGATTTTAGAGCTTGAGGTGCGCGGCACCAATCAACAAGAAGGCGCACCACGCAGCTTTACGATTAACTCGAATGAAGTACTGGAAGCGCTGCAAGAGCCTTTAGGCGGTATTGTTCGCGCGATTAAACAGGCGCTGGAGCTCACTCCTCCAGAGCTTGCCGCGGATGTCGCTGACCGTGGGATTGTGCTGACTGGTGGCGGCGCGCTGTTGCGCGATTTAGACCGTTTGCTGATGGAAGAAACGCGGCTTAATGTGGTGGTCGCTGAAGATCCGCTAACCTGTGTGGCACGTGGCGGTGGGAAAGTATTGGAGTTGCTCGATCAGCGCGGTGTAGCGTCATTTTTGATGAATTAATGGTGCTGAACGCATCAAGAGGTCGGGGTGTTTTTAGAGCACGGTGAGCGCACACAACCTCGGGATCGTGGGCGCCTGCCATTGATTATGTTTACTGTGCTGGTGGCGTTGATCTTAACGCTTTCCCAGCAGACAACCTTGCTTGGCCCACTGCGTGGGTTGATTTATGAATGGGCGTATGTGCCGAGCCGCGATGTGCTACAAGCACCGTTACGCGCGATAAGCGGCGGCATCAAACAATGGCAGGATAAAGATGCACTGCAGGCCGATATTGAACGACTGCGTGATGAAAACCAGGCGCTGCGCGCACAAACGCTACTCACAGGTCACTTACAAACCGAAAACCGCCGCCTGCGTATGCTGATGGATTCGGTGCTTGATGTGCGGGTGCCGGTATCTGTGGCGGAGTTGCGCGATAGCGATATTAATGGCTTCCACGAAACGATCACCATTAGTAAGGGCGCGCGCGATGGGGTATATCTGCACCAGGCGGTGATTGATCCTTATGGCTTGGTCGGGCAAGTGGTCGAGGTGTACGCGCATGAGGCGAAAGTGATGCTGATTAGCGATGCGCGCAGTCGTTTACCGGTGTATGTGGCGCGCACGCGAGAACGCACGGTCGTCACTGGCTCGAGTGAACGCGGCGGTTTGGCGCTCTCTAATTTACGTATTAATAGCGATCTACAAGAAGGCGATGAACTGATCAGCTCAGGGCTTGGCGGCATTTATCCGCGTGGTTATCCGGTGGCGACAGTCACACGACTTGACCGCGATCAGCGGCGCTCGTTTTTAGAAGCCACCCTCACACCTTCGGCGCAAATCAACGAGCTGCTTGAGGTGTTGTTACTCGATAAAAGCGAAGAAGAGGCGCCGCCAGTATTGCCGATTGGTCCGCCGGCGCCGCGAGAAGAAAACGCAGCGGAAAGCGAACAAACCCCAAGTGTGGGGGATGATCATGCGTAAATACGGTAATTTTGCGTTTGTGGTGATGATGGTGCTTGTTACAGCATTGATGGTAATGCTGAGTTATGGCGTGAGCTGGTTGTTGTTACCGGATCTTTTATTGCTGCTGCTCCTGTCGCTGCAGGTGCAAGGTGTGGTGCGCATTCGCTGGTTGCTGGTGTTGCCGTTTACGTTGTTTGCTGATGTTACTGCTGGTGTGTCGCTAGGCTTTACTGGTGTGTATTACGCGTTGACGTTTTTTGCGCTGCTACCGGTTGGGCGAGTGTGGCTATTGGTCTCACAAATGACGCGGCTGGTGATTGTGCTGTTTGCCTCGTTGGCGTTGGTGTTGCTGAAGTGGTTTTTATTGTATGTGTTGGTTGGTGATGCGGCGGTACCCGGTTGGTGGTGGAGTGTGTTTGCGCAAGCGCTGATTTGGCCGGTCGTGCAATGGCTGGTTTGGCAGCGCGCACCTAAACGCCGCGGATCAGCACATGAGTAAGGCTCAAGCGAGTAAGGCTGAAAACGAGCAATATTTGCGGCAAGGCTTTGCGCGGCGGGTGTTGTTGCTCGGCGGCTTGGCATTTGCCGGGTTATTCGCGCTGTTTGCGCGGATGTTTTATTTACAAGTGTTGCGCCATGATCATTACCGTACCCGTGCGCAGGGTAATCGTGTGCGGGTGAAGCCAATTGTGCCCGAGCGAGGGATGATTTATGACCGCAAGGGCCGCGCGCTAACCGAAAATATTCTGCGCTATCAGTTGGTAGCGAACCCCTCACAAGTCGCGAATGCACAAGCCTTGCTCGATACGTTGGCCGGCACGGTAGCGCTGAGCGCGCAAGAGCGTGCGGATTTTCTCGAGGCATTTGCGCGTAGTCGGCGTTATGAGTATGTGGTGTTAAAACCTTCGCTGGGTGAAGCGGAATACTACCGCCTGTCAACGCTGCTCTATCGTTTTCCCGGGGTAGCGATTGAGTCGACTTATGAGCGCTATTATCCTTACGGCAGTTTGCTCTCACATGTGCTTGGCTATACCAACCGCATCAGCGAGAAAGATTTAGCGGTGATTAACCTGGAAGATTATCACGGGATCAACTCAATTGGTCGCTCAGGACTGGAGAAACAATACGAAGAGCGGCTGCGTGGTAAATCAGGCTCGCAGCAGCTTGAGGCAGATGCGAACGGCAATATGGTGCGGCTGTTGAGCGAGCTGCCGGCGCAGCGTGGGCAGGATGTGTATTTATCGCTTGATGTGACGCTACAAGAGCAGGTGTATGCGGCGATGGGAAATTATCGTGGCGCGTGTGTGGCGCTTGATCCGCGTAATGGGGAGGTGCTGGCGATGGTGTCAAAGCCGTCGTTTGACGCGAATTTATTTGTGCGCGGCATTACCCACCGACAATACCAGCGCCTGCTCGATGATCCGTTTAGTCCGATGTATCACCGCGCGGTGCGTGGGCGTTATGCGCCGGGCTCAGTCATTAAGCCGATGATGGGGCTTGCTGGGTTGCATTATGGGGTGTTTGATGCAAACAGTTCGGTGTTTTGCTCAGGGAACTATCGTATCCCTGATAGCAGCACCAAGCGACGCTTTCATTGTTGGAACCGCAGCGGTCATGGTTCGATGGATTTGCACCACGCGATAGCGCAGTCGTGTGATGTGTATTTTTATTCGCTAGGCTATAAATTGGGTGTAGCACGAATTAGCGAGTACGCTGCGCAGTTTTCATTTGGTGAACAAACCGGGATCGATTTGCCTGATGAAAGCAGCGGTATTTTACCGACGCCAGAATGGAAAAAAGCGCAGCATGACACGTCCTGGTATATCGGTGACACGATCAATATCAGTATTGGTCAAGGTTTTCTTACCACGACACCGTTGCAACTTGCACAAATGACTGCGCTGATCGCCAACGATGGGGTGTTTTATCAGCCGCATTTATTGCGTCAGGTTTATGATCCAGAAAAAGAAGCTTTTTTAACCAATCAAGCCGGTAAGCAAGGCACAAAAGTACCGCTGTATGATGAGGCCGCTTGGCAACGGGTAAAAAAAGCGATGGAAGCGGTGATGCACAGCCGCTACGGCACTGCGCGCAACGTCGGGGCGAAGCGGAAGTATCGCATGGCGGGTAAATCAGGGACGGTACAAGTGATCTCTTTTCAGGATAATCGCCGCTTGAGCGCCGATGAGCTGGCTGATGAGCATCAAGATAACGCGATGTTTGTCGCTTATGCGCCAGCAGACGCGCCAAGGATTGCAGTGAGTATGGTGGTTGAGCGTGGTGGTGGTGGCAGCTCAACCGCTGCGCCGATGGTGGCCGAGATTATCGATCATTACCTCAGCGAGGCAGATAATGCTTGATTATTCGGTCAACACACCGGTTGCGCCGCCGCGGCGATGGTGGCAGGTCGATCCGTGGATCAGCGTGCTGGTGGTCGCGTTGCTGCTGCTGAGTTTGTTGATGCTCTATAGTATCGGTGGCGGTATGGCGCTGGTACAAGCGCAAGGTTTGCGTATCTTGATGGGCGCGCTGGTGGTATTTGTGATTTTAGTGATGCCGGTGAAGTGGCTCATTCATCTATCGCCTGTAGCCTACGTTGGGTTTCTGGCGCTGTTGGTGTTGGTGCTTTTTGTTGGTGCAAGTGCAGGCGGTGCGCAGCGCTGGATTAACCTTGGGCCGATACGCTTGCAACCTTCGGAGTTTGGTAAGGTGGTGATGGTGATGATCATTGCTTGGTGGTTTTCGTTTAAGCCGCGCCATCCTAATCTGCTCGATGTGTTGCTGTCTTTGGCGCTAATTGCGCTGCCGGTGTTGCTGATTCGCGAAGAGCCTGATTTGGGTACAGCTATTTTGGTGGCGCTATCGGGGTTGGTGACCTTGTTTCTCGCTGGGCTTTCTTGGTGGGTTATCGCCGCTGGTGGTGTGGCGGCGGCTTTTGGTGTGCCGCTATTTTGGGCGTTTGGCATTGCGGATTATCAAAAAGAACGGGTACTGACGCTATTTAACCCGGAAGTGGATCCGTGGGGTGCGGGCTATCATATTATTCAATCAAAAATTGCCATTGGCTCCGGTGGGGTGAGCGGTAAAGGATTTATGCAGGGTACCCAATCGCAGTTGGAATTCCTGCCTGAATCGGATACCGATTTTATTTTTGCGGTGTTGGCTGAAGAATGGGGGCTATTTGGGGTCGCCGTGTTGCTTATCCTTTACACTGCGCTGATTTTGCGTGGCCTATGGCTATCCACACAGCTCAGTCATCGCTACGCGCGTATGGTGTGCGGGGCGATCTTTTTTATTTTATTCGTGAATGTCTTTATCAATATTGGTATGGTAAGCGGTTTTTTACCGGTGGTCGGTTTGCCGCTACTGTTTATCAGCTTTGGTGGCAGCGCGATGTTGACGTTTCTGGCAGGTATGGGTTTGGCGCTCGCGCTAGGACGCAGCTATATGCGCCAAGTAGAAGGAGGGCGATTATGAGACAGATTTTAGGGTGGTGTGCATTAGTTTTAGCGATGGTGGCCACTGGCGAAGAAGCAGAAACGGTGAACGAGAACAGCTACGCGTTTCGCGATGAAGCGTTAGCGCGCGCGAACGCTTTAGCAGAAAATGAGGGTTTTGATGAGGCGTATTTACAGTCGCTGTTGCTTGCGGTTGAGCCGGATGAGTCAGTGCTTGAGAAAATTAGCCGCCCGGCGGAAAAAACCAAAACCTGGGCCGAATACCGGCCGATTTTTTTAGACCAGGCGCGTATTGATAATGGCGTGGCGTTTTGGGATGAGTACGCTGAGGTGCTCTCTCGCGCTGAAGAAACCTTTGGCGTGGATCCAGCTATTGTTGTCGCGATTATTGGGGTGGAAACGCGCTATGGCAAAGTGACCGGCAATACGCCAGCATTCGCGGCGCTATCGACGTTGTGCTTTGATTATCCGAAGCGGGCGGCGTTTTTCTGCGAACAGTGGGATGAATTTTTGCGTTTAGCGCGTCGTGAGAATTGGAATCCGCTACAAATCCAAGGCTCTTATGCCGGCGCGATGGGTATGGGGCAGTTTATGCCAACCAGCTACACCAACGATGCGCTCGACTATGATGGCGATGGCAAAGTGGATTTATGGAACAGCGCCGATGATGCGATCGGTAGTGTGGCAAATTATCTCGCGAACCGCGACTGGGAGTCGGGCGGTAAGTACGTTGAGCGGCTTGAAGAAGCACCAACGGCAGAGCATTTTGGGCAAAGCCATAAACCGTATTTCGATCGAAACAGCTTGTTCGAGAAAAAGCAAGAAGATGAACAAATTGTCATGGAACAGAAAGGCGCTGAAACACCCGTTATGGTGGGCAGCCTTGTCTTAGAAGGGCTCGAGGGAGAAGAGTGGTGGCTCACTTATCATAATTTCTTCGTGATAACTCGCTATAATACCTCACCTTTGTACGCGATGGCGGTGATTGATCTGGCCGCCGAGTTGCGTGAACAACGTGAGGATCAAACGAGTGATGATGAGTAAAACCCAACTATTAGCGCTGGGCAGCGTGTTTTGTATGCTTGCTGCTTCTGCTGAAAACCTGAGTGCGCCAAGCCTTTTTAACGTCTATGACCAAGCCGCGATTGCTGCGAAAGTGGTTGAGAGCGTCGAAGAAGAACGCGCAAATGTGACCGTTGCTGCGGTTAAAGTGAAAACCCCGAGCGCTGTGAGCTCGAACCGTACAGTGGCGCGCGCCGTATCTTACACGGTACGCGGCAAACGCTACACCACCTTGTCAAGCAGCGAAGGCTTTAGTCAGGAAGGCAGCGCCTCTTGGTATGGTGGTAAATTCCACGGCCGCAAAACCGCCAGTGGTGAGATTTTTGATATGTATGCCATGACGGCCGCGCACAAGCGTCTGCCATTGGGCACGAAAATTGAAGTGACCAATAAAGCGACCGGTAAATCGATTGTTGTGACGGTTAATGACCGTGGTCCATTCCATGGTGACCGTATTTTGGATTTATCTAAAGGTGCAGCGCAAAAACTTGGCGTGATCAATCAAGGGACGGCAAACGTCTCGATTCGTGCTTTATAATTAAGCACCGTTTTAGCGAATAACACTGCCTAATCAACCGGACTTTTGTCCGGTTTTTTCTTGCCATAAGCGCTGGATATGCGCAGCGCAACGCTCAGCAACTGTCCGGGTGTTTTGCTCGCTACTGTGATCTTTGATCTGGGTCATGGTGATGTTATTAAGCCCACAAGGGTTGATCCCTGAAAAAGGTGTGAGATCCATTGCGACATTGATCGCGAGGCCATGATAAGTACAGCCTTTGCGGATTTTTAAACCCAGTGAGGCGATTTTCTGCTCACCCACATACACGCCGGGCGCATCAGCGCGCGCAACACTCTCAATCTGATAATCGGCGAGCAGCGCAATTACGCTATGCTCGATTAAGCTAACCAGCGGTCGCACGCCAAGTTCGGCGCGCTTAAGATCAAGCAGTAAATAAATTACTGCTTGCCCAGGACCATGATAGGTCACTTGGCCGCCGCGGTCGATCTGAATGACCTCGATATCAGCCGGGTTTAAGATATGCTCGGCTTTACCGGCAAGCCCTTGGGTATAAACCGGTGGGTGTTCAACCAGCCACAGTTGATCGGCGCTCGTTGTATCGCGCGCTTCGGTGTAGTCGCGCATTGCCTGCCATACTTCGCGATAAGGACGCAGACCTAAGTGAACAACCTCGATCATAGCGCCATAAGCACGAGTGGGCTGGCGGTGAGGTGTTGATATACGGCATCAATCGAGGCTTGGTCGTCAAAGGTGGCGACAATCGTGCATGATAAGTATTTTTCGTTGCTGCTCAACTGCTCATCGATGCGTAAAAGACGGTCTTTGTCGATTAGGGTGTTGCTGGTTTTAAGTACCAATGCGCGGAAATCTGCGGTATTTTTTCCCATCACTTTAATCGGAAATTCGCAGGGAAATTCAATTAAAGAAGGGGTTTGTTCGGTATCGTCTGTCATAGCGTTTTATGCGGTAAATGAAGCGCGCATTGTATCAGTCTCTAACGTGTGTTTGCCGATAATCGCACCTTGGTGCGATTAAGCGGTATGTTGATCAAGCAGGATGCCGAGTCCGGTTGAGCGTTGGCTCGGGTGGGCAAGGCAGTAGTGAATCGCTGTTTTGTCCATATAGAGACTGAGCGACGTTTTCGCACGCGTTACCCCAGTGTAGAACCATTCGCGGCTGAGTATGTTTTCGTCTTGGGCGCGCCCGAGCAAGGCGACATAGTCAAACTCAGAGCCTTGTGACTTATGCACGCTCATCGCGTAGGCGTCGGTGACGGTTGCCGGGT